>JAUBOH010000500.1:0-4365 GCA_036700145.1 Microcoleus occultus BM001215366 | reverse complement strand
TGACATTAATTCAAGAAGCAGTAGATGAGGCTAAATCTGAGGGGAGAATTCAAAGCGACGATCGATCGCACCAACAGAAAATCGACAGCGACGAGTAAAATGACATGGTGAACACGCTACCCCCAAACAATGTGAGTCTTGCAAAATCTCCTAGAGTTGCCTTTTACCCCCCGCCCGAAATCAAGGAGAAGTTAGAGAAACTGGCGAGCATTGAGCGTCGTTCAATTTCCCAAATGGCATTACTTTTGGTGGAGGAAGGACTCGAAAGAGCGCAGAAGGAAGGGAAGTTCAATGAATCCAAAGACGATTAAGCCGCTAACTCTGCTCTCACTGCCGCTTGCCGATCGCTCTCAACTGCCTGCGTGTCCTGCCGTGTACTTTGTTTTGGACGGTGACAACGATAGTGTTAACGCAGGCGTAGAGATAAAAGGTCGATCGCACTTCACACAAAAATGCGATCGACCTCAAAGACTATTCTTTCCAGTAACGAGTTAAAATCCGAATCACCTCACCGGCTAGAGGCGAAGGTAGAGGCGGACTCCACTCTCCAACTTGTGCAAAACCCAAAACGTGCAGCAGATTAACGATGCTGTCTACCCCTTTGGGAACGCCACACAGCAGCAAACGAATCGGTTGTTTGCCTTGAGGTACATCAGGAATTTCTTCCCGGAGCAGTTCGGGAACTGACTTGGGCTGTGATATCATAGGGTTTGAACTACAAAAGTAGTGGAATTGCGATCGCCCTTAAGTTTTCTAGGCCAGGGGGCGATCGCTTTTCCGTTTGTACATCCTGAGTCTAGTTCATCTTCTGCATTTAGTCAACTGTTCCAGATAAATAATTTACCGGAGCGGTTAATTGAGGAAGAGTTAAGGTTGCAGAATGCTAACATCAGCTTGCAATATCATGGCCAGCAGTTGAGCGTCAGCAGTGATCCGTTGGAAATTGGCAGTTGTAATGGCCGAGCGTAATATCAGCAATAAAGAATTGGCTGCTTTAATTGGAATGCACCCGACTTCCTTTTCTAGACTCAAAACCCGTCGCCGACTCACCAGAATTGACGAAGCCACTCTCAGCGCTTTGTGCAGAGCACTGAAATGTCAGCCGGGGGATTTAATGGTTTATGAAGAGGACGAGCCCGATCGCGAAAAATGACATAGTTAAAATGTTATCCCTAACAGTTGAGCATCAGCAGTGATCCGTTGGAAATTGGCAGTTGTGATGGCCGATCGCAATATCAGTAATAAAGAGTTGGCTGTTTTAATTGGGATGCACCCCACTTCTGTGTCTAAAATCAAAACCCGCCGCCGACTCACCAGAATTGACGAAGCCACTCTCAGCGCTTTGTGCAGAGCACTTAACTGTCAGCCGGGGGATTTAATGGTGTATGAGGAGGACGAGCCAGATCGCGAAAAATGACATCATGAACACACTACCTATTACTTACTCTTCGCCAGATGAATGTCTACTTGCTGCTTTAGGGCGATCGGTCAAATTCAGCAACCTGTTTTTGACCAACAGATGTCATTGCTAAAATCAAAATACTCAACGCAATCCCTAAAACCGCATAACTCGGCAGTGAAAAAACAGTTACTTTCAACAAATAAGGCAATTCCCCACCCTTCCAGTTCCAGCGCTTGCCGAGAAACACCAACAGCCCACCATGAATCACAGCGGTTTGCACCAAAAGACAGCCAACTCCCAATAACCAAACAGACATTCTTTGGCCAGAAAAGACACAATATTTAATCTGAAAATACAAATCGTTCAGCAAAAAAACCACCGCAGGTGCTAACATCACCGAACTGGTTGGTTGAGAATAGTTAATCGCAATACTCAAACAAGAAACTAACACCATTTCCGGTAAATCAATATTTTTTGACCAAGCAGTGCGAGATTGTTTTCGGTAAAAATACCAACTAACTAAACCAACCAACACCAGAATAATTAAGTCAGAAAATAGCTTCGCCACGAAGGGACTATCGGGAAAAAATCTCGGCCCCACAACCCTTAAATCGATGCGACTCATCGAAATATAAGGATTATTCGATGGATCGTTCAGCCAGAGTGGAAATCCACGAATAGCATCCTGTAGAAATCCTGTTAAGGAATTACCGGATATTGCCAAACCAGTCACTGCTAGAGAAAGTGCCGTAATTATCGATACAAAAACTAGATAAAACCGTTTTTTTATGAAAAAATAAGGAATAAATAATACAACTAAGGTTGGTTTGAAAAGGGCAATTCCTAATAGAACTCCTGCGGGCAAATCCCGATTGTTTCGAGCTAAGATAAACATCCACAACAGCAAAACAGTAATAAAAGTTGCCACATTGCCAACTTGCAGATCGAAGACAAAACCATAGAGTAATACCACTGATATACTGCAAATAGTTCTGAAAGCTCGTGACTGCGACTCTAACAGGATATTCGCTCCCCACAAAACAACACCAGTGGCAATCAGATGCAGTACAATCCAGATTGTGAATGCAGTCTTGATGGGAAAATAACCCAGAAGCCAGATGACAGGAATGATATTAGGTGGATAAACAAAAGATGGAATCAACCCGCACACCTTGGTGATGCTACAGAAACCTTTGTTAAACACTTCGACATTAAACGGACTCAAATGTTGATGAGCTAATTTACTCGCTACATAAAACCACTTAAAATCCCAGTAAGGCGGATCTGCTCGATGAGTCAAATCGTAAACCAACCAACCTGTATGACACAGGAATCTGGTGAAAATTAATACAATCACTGCTTGACAAATAAAATCTACCCTAGGTTGAGAAAAAAAACGACTCAATTTTTGAATAGAAGAATGTTTTAAAAATAAAGAATCTTGCCATGCTTTTCTGTCGCTGTCTAATCGCCAATTACGATTGAGTAAGAAAGCGACTGTAATGATAATAAGCACATTCCACAATCCAAAACTAATCATAGGAATTTACATCAAGAAATATTTTTACTGATTTTTTGCTGAGAATTAAACGGGCTCTCCGGCCCGTTCCACAAAACTGATTTTTATTGTGGAATGGGCCTGTTGCCCGTTCTGGAGAATGGTGCAGCATATCAGTTCACACCCAAGCATTTACGTTAACCTAGTAAATTGAAGCTCTCCCCAACAAAATTCATGCTTGCCCGCATCCAAGAACTAGCCACTACCCTGGCGCCCCGCTTAATCGAAATTCGCCGCCACATCCACTCGCACCCCGAACTTAGTGGCGAAGAATATCAAACCGCCGCCTATGTAGCGGGTGTTTTGGCTTCCAGTGGAGTTCGTGCGATCGAAGGAATCGGCAAAACCGGCGTCATCGGCGAACTCAAAGGTAACAGCAACGAGTCGCGCTGGCTAGCAATTCGCACCGATATGGACGCTTTGCCGATTCAAGAACGCACAAACTTAGAATTTGCCTCGAAAAACCAAGGAGTCATGCACGCCTGCGGCCACGACATCCACACCACGGTCGGTTTAGGCGCTGCGATGATATTGTCTCAGTTGGAAGAAAAACTACCGGGTCATGTCCGCTTCTTGTTTCAGCCGGCAGAGGAGGTAGCCCAAGGGGCGCGCTGGATGATTGCAGATGGGGCGATGAAAGATGTTGATGGCATCCTCGGAGTGCACGTTTTTCCGACGATTCCCGGCGGTTGCGTGGGAATCCGCCACGGGGCACTGACTGCCGCGGCAGATGACCTAGAATTGATTGTGATGGGCGAATCCGGCCACGGCGCGCGCCCCCACGAGGCGATCGATGCAATTTGGATCGCTTCGCAGATTATTACTACTTTGCAGCAGGCAATTAGTAGAACGCAAAATCCTTTGAGGCCTGTGGTTTTGACGATCGGGCAAATTAGCGGCGGACGAGCACCAAATGTAATTGCCGATCGCGTAAAATTATTGGGCACGGTGCGATCGCTCCATCCCGAAACCCACGAAAAACTACCGGCTTGGATCGAACAAATTGTTTCTAGCGTCTGTCAGACTTACGGCGCGAAATATGAACTCAACTACAAACGCGGCGTGCCCGGAGTCCAAAACGACCCAAAACTCACGCAATTACTCGAAGCGGCGGCTTTAGAAGCTTTAGGTCGATCGCGCGTTCAGATTTTACCAGAACCATCCCTCGGCGCGGAAGATTTTTCGATGTATTTAGAACACGCACCGGGAACCATGTTCCGCCTGGGAGTTGGACTCGCTGACAAACCGAATTATCCCCTCCATCATCCGCAGTTTGAAGTCGATGAAGCTGCGATAATTACTGGGGTTGTAACCTTGGCCTATGCCGCCTGCCAATATTGGAAACAGCAAGTATAGCAGTTGACAGTTGACAATCGACCTGTGACAGTTGGTTCTTAACAGTGAG
>JAUBOH010000499.1:0-4383 GCA_036700145.1 Microcoleus occultus BM001215366 | reverse complement strand
CTCAAGATGCCGTTTCCCTACCCCGATGAATTGTAGGGACACGGCATCTTGAGTGTCCTGATTTCGGTAATATTAATAATTCCGGTGCTACCGGACTTGATATAATATGTCAGCAACATATCCGATTTTGTATTCCTTTCGCCGCTGTCCCTATGCTGTGCGCGCGCGCTTGGCGCTGATGGTTAGCAATCGGGTTTGTGAGTTGCGGGAAGTTGTTTTGCGAGAGAAACCACAAGAGATGTTGGAGGTATCTGCTAAAGGTACGGTACCGATATTGATTTATGTTGACGGGCGCGTACTCGATCAAAGTATAGATATCATGTTGTGGGCATTGGAACAACACGATCCTGAAAAATGGTTGATTCCAGAGCAAGGTTCTGTTGCAGAAATGCTGCAACTAATCGCTGAATTTGATGATGGTTTTAAATATCATCTCGACCGTTATAAGTACCCCGAACGTTATGCCGGTGTTGATTCCCAAGTACAGCGGCATGAAGGTTCTTTATATCTGGGCCGACTAAATGCACAGTTAAACGCGACTCAATATTTGTTTGGTAATAATATAGCATTGGCCGATATGGCGATCGCACCTTTTGTCCGTCAATTCGCTCATACCGATAAAGGTTGGTTCAACGAACAGCCTTGGCCTCGGCTACAAGCTTGGTTAGCAGGGTTCACAGACTCTAAAATTTATACCAGTGTTATGCAGAAATACCCGAAATGGGAATCCGGCAATCCAGGCGTTGTTTTTGGGCCATCGTAATTACGTATTCCGAACTCAAATCCGGTGAGATCGCAATTATACTATTATCCGCAATCAAGGTGTTTGTAGTGAGGATTAAAGTCCTCTGATTTTTCGCTCGGACTTGCATTTCTCACTGAGCGACCAATGTTATTCTGGTCGCTCAGGCGTTAGTGTATTCTAGTAAGTATTGTCAGGCTGAAATTATGATTGATGTTGGTTCGTTAGTTCGATCGCCCAAAAACGATTTGGGAATCGGAAAAGTTGTCGAAGTATCCCGCACCGATGCCCTAATTGAATACTTTTGCTCGGTTAAAAACCGCATCCGCAAAACAGTACCCCTAAATTTGCTGCAAGAAGCCAGACTTCAGCGCCAAACCCGCTGCTACCTCTGGAGCCCAACTCACGAAAGGTGGATAATCGGTCGAGTTTATGACTGGGATGAGGATAAATTAGAGTACGAAATTGACCTCCCCGACAGCCAAAGTTTGCAAGCTGTGGAAAGCGAACTTTACGTTCGCTGCAATATCCCGATCGCCGATCCGATCGACATTTTAGCAGTCAAAGGCCAAGAAACGCCATATTTTCACGATCGCCGATTGGCATTCGTTCAATCTGCGATCGAACAGCGGGCCGTCAGCCGCGGCATGACCGGATTAATTTCTGCTAACATAGACCTCTACCCGCACCAAGTTGAAGTCGTCCGGCGCGTCCTAGAAGACCCGATCGTGCGCTATTTATTGGCAGACGAAGCAGGACTCGGGAAAACAGTAGAAGCCGGCACAATTCTCCGCCAATTTCTGCTCGATGAACCCAACGGACGCGCTATGGTGCTGGTTCCCAAATACCTGCTCGAACAGTGGAGACAAGAGTTAGAAAATAAATTCTATTTGTCTCATTTTGCCGATCGGGTGCAGCTTGTTGCTATCAACGAAATCAACAATCAAGTTAGCCGCAATGCTAACCTAGATTTTCTGATTGTTGATGAAGCGCATGATGTGGCGGCAATGGCAAATTCGGGCGATCGCGCTTTTGAGCAGTGCTTTGAACTCTGCCAGAAACTCGCTCACAAAAGCAAAAATTTATTGTTATTATCTGCAACGCCTGTTATCGGCCGCGAGCAAGATTTTTTAACGATGCTCCACTTGCTCGATCCGACAACTTACCGTCTTGATGACCTGGAAAAATTCAAAAAACGCGTGCAAAACCGTCAAGAAATCGGTCGCGCCTTGCTGGATTTCCGAGAAAATGCCAAGCCTTCTCTTTTGCAAACAAAACTCGTTAAACTCCGCAAGCTTTTTGCAAAAGATGATTATTTAATCGGCTTAGCAACTGAGTTAGAAAGTTGTTTGAAAACTGAAGAAACCGCAGAAATAGCTCGCCTTGTCCGAACTATTCGCACTCACATTAGAGATACCTACCGCCTGCACCGCCGCATCCTCCGCAACCGCCGGGATGCAGTTGAAGATGTGATTTTCGACCGAGATGCTGTTCCCAAAACCGAGTACGATTTGAATGACGAACAGTGGTCTGAAATTCAAATTGTACTCGATAAATGGCGCGCGGCCGCTCCTAAGTCGAGCGAATATCAGAGAATTTTTCTGCTGTTTTTCCGCGCTTCTGGTACTTGGCTGAATGTTCTAGAACTGGTTGTCAAAGCTCGCTTGCAGAAAAAATCGACTCCCGAACTCGATCGCGAATTCGGACAAAAGGACACGGCGATTTTAACTAAAACTGCGCTCTTTCCCGAAGAAAGGGAAATGCTGGAAACCTTGCTCAACACGGTGGAAAAGCCGCAGGAAGGACTCGATCGACTCAGTTTGTTACGAATCGCCATTCTGCGATTTCTCGCAGTTGCTTTGAAGGTTCCGCGCGAGTATCACAGCAATCCTCGCGATTTGCTGTCGAGAATTCAACAGCAAATTAAACGACCGATTCCGGGCGAGCGTTTCCCAAAAATTGTGATTCACACCACTTTTACGGCAACTTGTCAAGAGATTGCGGAGAATTTAGCTAAAATCTTTGGTAAAAAGGCGATCGCCAGCCACGAGACGGGCAAATCTGCTGATGATGTTGAGGCCAGTCTCCACCGATTTAAAACTGAGCCGCATTGTTTTATCTTAGTGTGCGATCGATCGGCAGAAACAGGCGTAAATCTGCAATTGACAGATTGGTTAGTTCACTTCGATTTGCCGTGGTTTCCCAACCAGTTAGAACAAAGACTCGGCAGAGTCGATCGCATTGGTAGCAAAATGGGAGTGCAGTTTTGTTTGTTTGCAGGCCCGGATTTACCCGAGAGTCCCCACGAAGCTTGGTATCAAGTCTTAAAAGACGGCTTTGATATCTTCAACAAATCTATTTCCAGCCTTGAGTTTTATGCCGAGCAAAAAATTATAAAACTTGAAGAAAAGTTGTTTTCTGAAGGAGCAAAGGGCTTATCAAGCGAAATTGCATCGATTAAAACTGAAATCGAACAAGAGAAAATTAAAATCGAGGAACAGTACGTTCTTGATGAAATTGATACTCTTGATGATGCCGCATCTCAATATTTTGAATCCCTCGACAACTGCGATGCTAAGCATAAAGAAATGCAGCGGGCGGCGGAAGGTTGGTTGTGTCAAGCTCTCCACTTCAAACAAGTCGAACATCCGAGCATATCGGGGTTGATGCGCTACCAACCTACTCAAAAAACCTTGATTCCATCGAACGATTTGAGAACTCGATTAGTGCCTTATTGCCAGCAGTACGGTAGTTACAACCGCCGCATTGCTCATCAGAATACAGATGTCGCTCTTTACCGAATTGGGGAGGGATTGATCGATGCACTTGGCTCTTATATTCGCTGGGACGATCGCGGACAAGCTTTTGCCATGTGGCGGCACGATGAAAGTTGGGATGCTGCGGAAGGGATGGAATGGTTCGGCTTTCAGTTTAATTATTCAATCCAGACTGACGTGGAGCCTGCTGACCAAGTTTTGCAGGCACAAAACATCGAAAATTACAACTTGAAAGCTTTGCAGCGGCGCGCTGATGCTCTGTTTCTGCCAACTTTTCAAACGGTGTTTGTAGATGCTCGCAGCGAGCAGATGTCTCTGGTGGAAGATGCGGAACTTCTGACGGTTTTGCAGCGGCCTTATAAGGGGAAAGGCGGGCAGAATCGGGATTACAATTTGTCGAAAAATCGCACTGCGATTCTCGACAATTTTGTCGATCCGCTGGAATGGGATGATTTTTGCCAAAAGGGGCGGGTGGTATCGGAGGAGTTGCTGCGCGGGCGATCGGCTTTTGTGCAAATGTGCGAAAATTCCGCCCTCAGTGCTGCAATCCTACTGGAAAACCGGGTGAATCAATTGCAATTGCGCTTGAATCGACTTTCTAAATCGGAACAGCTTTTAGAATCGGTTTTGGCTGATGAAATCAGCACGGAAAGTTTGTTGAGTCAAGCAGTTTTAGCGGGAATTCGCCAGCCACACATGACTCTGGAGTCTGTTGGGTTTATTGTGATTTCTGGGCGTGCTCCTGTAAAATCTGAGAAGGAAGAAGACGAGCGGTAAGTGATATCGTGTCCGGTAGCACTCCTTATGATATAGAGGACACGGCAGTGCCGTGTCCCTACAATGAATCGGGGTAGGGACACGGCA
>JAUBOH010000498.1:0-4392 GCA_036700145.1 Microcoleus occultus BM001215366 | reverse complement strand
TCCGGCTGCGCCGGAATGATATAGAGGACACGGCAGTGCCGTTTCCCTACCGCGATCAATTGTAGGGACACGGCACTGCCGTGTCCTCCGCTTATATCATTCCGATGAAGAACGGATTTTTTGATATTACTTGTTACCAAGCAGAGCCTCTTAACCATTTATTTAATTATTAACTGGTTCCTTAAACTTCTTGTACAAATTCTCGAATTCGGTTAATACTGCTGATTTTGGTATCATTCCCAATCGGTTTTGATAATAGCTGGAAAACTCTGCTAATGGATCGAAATTGTTAGGATCGATATTAGTTTTCTCTGTGGTTTCTAGCGGTGCATCTCGATAGCGCGGTTCAATTAACAGCGCTTGAGAACAGATTTGGCGCACTCGATCGGCAAGTCCGATTTGCGGACTATCCAGCTCAACAATTACCTTCAAGTAACCCGGATGATACTGATGAGCTTCTAAAGTCGCATCAAGATTGTCATTGTCACATTGAAGCACTTTTAACGGCTTGTGGCAAGCCACAGGTCTAAATTCTACTTTTGCCTGACTTCCCGGCTCAACTTCTATCAAGCAAAATCCTTTTTCCTGTTGGGCTTCTCCAAAATCTAGCTGAATCAAAGAACCGGAATAATAAGCGCTAGAAGTCTGAGAAATGCGCTGGTGAATGTGGATGTGTCCGAGGGCGACATACTGAGCTTCCGGCGGCAGAGTTTGCGAGGATAGCAGGTATTGTTTTCGCGTGTAGTAAGCGGCTTCGGATTTGGCCAAGCGAGCGCCGTCAATGCTCATGTGTCCCATGAGAATATTCACAGTATTGTCTCTAAAATCTCTGGTTAAATCTTGCAGTAAATCTGCTACAATCTCGCGGTAGTCTTTTCGGCGATCGCTATCGCCGGAGTGCCAGAGAGAATTAGCATCTAACAGTCTTTGTTCGGAAGCAAAAGGCATTGCTCCCACGCAAAGTTTGCCGCTTTTGGTGTTAAGATTAATTGTGCCGCCGTCTGCGGAACGCTTGGGTTTTCCTAAAGCGCGAACGCCGGCGAGGGAGAGCAATTGGGCGATGCTGTCGATGCGGGATGCAGAATCGTGATTGCCGGCGATCGCAATTGCGGGAATTCCAGCGGCTTGGAGTTCGCAGAAAAAGTTATAAGCAATGCGTTCGGCGTAAGCGGTCGGGTTCGGTACATCGAAAATGTCGCCGGCGACGAGCACAGCATCGACATCCAAGGCTTTTGCTTGCTTCAAAATTTGTTCGAGGGCGATCGCAATTTCAAAAGTGCGATCGATTCCTCGGAAACGCCGCCCCAAATGCCAGTCAGCAGTATGAATTATTCGCATAGGTATAAGTGAATTTCAGACTCGACGTATTCTATCACTTATATTCAGTCCGACGGGCGGTTAACTCGAATCAGCATACCTCTCAAAGTTTCCAGATTAGAAATAGCCTCATTAATCCGCGCAGCCAGCCGCTGCCAATTTTGATCGCTCGTGCATACAATAATCCCATTATGGTCAGAACTTAACCTGTGCAGCCGAATAAAATCTGGTCTGTTTAGTGTCACAATTGCGCGATTCGTGCTAACAGCAAAAGCTAGAACTTCTTCATCAGGAATCTTTTGATTGGCCTTCCCCGCTTCTTGAACTGTAAGGACATCATGCCCAAAACTACGCAGTATTTTTACGACCGGAAAAGGGTATTGTTCATCTGCATAAATACGCGCCACAGTTATGCCTCTTCTTGTTGTATAATTGCTGTCTCAATCTCATCAACGTGTGCCTCAGCATAAGCAAAACCATTTACCAAATCGGCAGCACTCAGATCGGGATGACCTTCTAAAATATGAGCATCGCTAGCACCTTCACGCCGATAACTTATTAACAGCCAAACAGGAATCCGCGTTTGTCTGATACAGGCTTCGCCACCCATTACGCCGGGAGTCTTTTGAATTCCCGGCCAAAAATTGCTTAAACTTTGGGCTAAGAATTGTATAGCTTGAGCCTTTTCTTCGGGAGTTAAAGCCAAGAGTTGCGGTTGCAATTCTTTCAATGTCATCTTCGCAGTTATTGAAGTCATAAATATTAATTTGTGTTGCCATACAGGTATTCTAGCAATGGCTAGTAGAGGTAGGGACACGGCACTGCCGTGTCCCTACAGCACTCTAAATCAAAACTTTCACAGCACTTACCCATTAATATCAAAGAAACCGGGTTTTTCACCGAGATTCAAGGTGGGAATGCAGTATTTCGCAAAAAACCCGGTTTCTAGGCACTCGTGCGTCAGTTTTGTTTCATTCAATAGCCTGCACCTCGTGAAAGCGAGTGTAGTCAACAACGCGCTTTCCATCGGGCTTTCTCGATATAATATCTACAAACCGCATATTCCAAATAATTTCAGCGGTCACAAAAGAATGCCGCGCGTGAATTGTTTGCGAAACAGTTTCGTCAATTCCAGTTAGCGTAATTACAATTTCTGCTTGGCACTCGATCAAATCTTTGGCAGTAAGTTGGTACAAAGGACTGCTCTCGTCAATTGCGTGCATAACCGTCCAACTTAATGCAAAAATAGGAGATGCACTCCTGACTAATTGCAAGTCGTAAAAACGCCGCATAAATTCTCCTTCCGATGTTACCTCATCGCGGATCAAAGTAGCTCGCTGCTGCGCTTCTAAAATTTGGTTGAAGCGCTGATTTCCCGTGCGGTACATGAGAGTCGGAATGCCGTTGAAAGGGGCGATAACGGCGACGCGGCTGAAGATAACTCTAGCTGTCGGTTTGGAAAATCTCGAAAAAGCTAGTCCCGTCACCATAGCCACTCCCCACAAACCAAAAAGCGCTTGGATACAGACGATAGTATTAGCGTAATCGGTGCGCGGATACATCGACCCGTAGCCGATCGTTGCCATTGTCTGCACGCTGAAATAAAAGGTATCTTTGAAAGAACCGGGCCGTGCATTAGCGATACAATCTCCTCCCGCCAAGTAAGCGAAGGCAAATAAAGAATTCGTGATTACATACGAGAAACAAATGAGAATCAAAAATTGCGGCCAAGAAAGAGTTAGCAGCCAGTGGTAGAGGTCGTCTAAATGCAGGCGAGGTACTCCCAACTTGACAATATTTAAGCTGAATTGTCCTTTGCGAGTGACTAAACGAACCTGTGGAAGGCGGTTGCGGTTGATTTTCATTGCGATTTGTAACTGCGGCTGTTTCAATTTGTAACTATTGCTTGGAGCTGGAAAACTTATCCTTTAGACTGATTTCTAATTCCAAAAATTAAGATAAAAGCGGAGTTTTGAAATGGTTGAGCTTAACTGGCATGACTATCTGGTGATGGTTTCTTTTGTGGCTGCTATTGCGGGTCTAGTCCTGCTGGGCGATAATCGCAACTCAGTGCCGGTGGACGATCGCACTTTGAGCGAAGAAATCCTGATCAAGATGAGCTTTACTTACTGGACAGTCTACTGCATCTCTGCCTTCGGGTTGAAACTTCACCTACCAGAGGAAAGCTGGTTATTGCTCAGTCTCAAGCTGACTACTGTTCTTTCTTACTTGTTGACTGCTTCTAGCATACTCAGCCTCCCACTGCAACGCATGGCTGTTCGACGAGTGGAAGATTGAAAAAAAGGTGTTTGTAGTGAGGAGGGAGAGTTTTTTCGATTTGCTGAAGAAGGACTTGCATTCCTCACTAAAAACCTATTTGAGTTAGATTACTACTAGCTGCGAGCTTGTTTAATTGTTGATTATACCCGGAATACGGACATAACGCGCCCAAAATGGCTGCGGTCGATCGCGCTTCAAATTGCCATTCTCTTCCTGACTTCCCTTGGCTGCGGAAATCTCAGAAACTATCCTCATGCTGCCGGTAATCGAGCCTTGGGCATCTCGCATCGGTGCAGTCGAGATACAGACATCAATCAATGAACCGTCTTTCCGCCGCCGCCGACATTCCTTAGCAACTTGCGCTTCCCCTGCCAATTCTGACTGAAACATGGCATAAAAATTTAGGTTTTCATCGCTAGGGACGATCGGCAAAAGCTCCCCCAAAACCTCAGACTCCTTCCAGCCAAAAATTTTCTCAGCCGCCGGATTCCACACCGTCACCAAAGCATTAGCATCGATACCGATAACTGCAATCGGCAAAGCTTCTATTAATTCTTGTAAAACTTGATTGGTTTTGCACAGTTTAGCCTCTACTAACTTGTGTTGGGTGATGTCCTGACAAGCACCGTAAATGCGGACTGCTTTCCCCTGGGCTTCATCCCAGACAACTTGCCTGCAATCCCACAGCCAGCGGATTTCACCGGATTTTGTGACAATTCGGTACTCGCTGACTTCCTGGCGACTAGACGATCGATCGATCGATCGATCGATCGATCGATCGATCGATCTTGCGCT
>JAUBOH010000497.1:0-4394 GCA_036700145.1 Microcoleus occultus BM001215366 | reverse complement strand
AAACGGCATCTTGAGTGTCCTCGCTTGTCACCTGACGGCGCAGCCGGAATTGATACGATCGATCGTCTTGCAGAGCTCACCTTGAAGGACGCTGTGTTCACCTTGTGGCATGGGCTTCTGAATGATTTTTCCGTCAATAAATTCTGAGGCTGGCTCAGTTTCAGGAAGTTTGAGGAACTCTTCTAAGGCGGGTTTGGGTTTAACGATCGCAGTCATAGGGATTTACTGTTGGGTGTGGGCGGGTTTATTGAGATTGCTGGTGCTTGTTAGATAATGTTGGTGAACCCGCCCCTACAGAAATTCATCTGATACAATTCCGAATTAAACGGAAATGATCTTAGTTATAATTGACAATGCGCGAGAAACTCGCAGCTTCCAAACTAGCACCGCCAACCAAAACCCCGTCAATCTCCGGCCCAGCCATGACTTCATCGATATTCTCCGGTTTCACAGAACCGCCGTACTGAATTGGCACGTCAGGATTGGTCAATTTACTGCGAATCAAACCAATCACTCGGTTAGCTTCCTTCGTTTCGCAAGTATCGCCAGTGCCGATCGCCCAAATCGGTTCGTAAGCAATCACCAATTTGTTTTGGTCAACATCAGCTAAATCTTTTGCCAACTGAGAGAAAATGTGAGTTTCAGTTTCCCCTGCATCCCGCTGTTGCTTGGTTTCGCCGACGCACAGAATCGGAATTAAACCGTACTTCTGAGCAGCTTTTAGGCGCAAATTCACCGTTTCGTCAGTTTCCCCAAAATATTGACGGCGCTCGCTGTGCCCGACAATGACGTAGCGAACCCCAACTTCTGTGAGCATCGGCGCTGAAATTTCGCCAGTAAAAGCTCCCGACTCTTGCCAGTGGACGTTCTGAGCACCCAGCCTGATCCGGCCCCCGTGCAAATTTTTCGAGAGCACAGCCAAGGAAGTGAAGGGAACGCAAAGCACGACTTCCCGTTCCTCCGGGGTTTCCGTCAGAGAGGACATAAATCCTTGAAGAAACTCTAGGGATTCAGCCCTAGTTTTGTACATTTTCCAGTTGCCAGCAATAACTATTTTCCGCACGGGTGACTCAGTAGCTCTGTGAACATCAAGATCGGGCAATTTATAGTCTAAAGCTTTAGGGTACATTTCGATCCCTTATTGCCCAAACTCGATGCGAGCTTGCTCAACTAAGTCAACTGTGACGACTTCGATTTCGGCTTCGCGGGCGAGGTGCTCGATGCGGACGCGAGCTTGTCCCCGGACAAAATAAGGAATATTTTTCAGCTTGGCAAGAGCTTCGGGCGTCCATTTTAAATCGTCTGAGAATTCGGAATCTGGCATGGCGTATCGGGCGATCGACTGCAAGCGCTCAGTTTTCTAATTTATAAAACAGTCTGTCTGATTATTGAATTTATCATGTTTTGGGGCAAACCTATTCTGCAAGCAACGCTTGCGGGCGATGGAACTCTCTTCAACTCCGCGGTTAAAACCCAGACTCTACATAAACGAAGCTAACCGTAGGGTGCGTCAGGGGGCCGGAATCCTTGAGTAGGTGACGAAAACATTCAGCCCCCTGACGCACCCTACAATAACTAATGACTACTGACTGCTGACTGCTGTCGGATCGGAATCTCGATCGCAAACTCAGTACCTTTCCCCAATTGGGAATTACATTTTAGAACACCACCGTGTTTCTCTACCACAATTTGGTAACTAATGGACAGTCCCAATCCAGTACCTTTTCCCACCGGCTTAGTCGTGAAAAAAGGATCAAATATGCGTTGTCTCATAGAGTCCGTAATTCCCGGGCCGTTATCAGAAATCCGAATCACGGCGCTAGGGACATTCCCCTTAAGTTGACCGACAGCAGTAGAGATTTTAATTTGAGGAGTCATAGATTGGCGATCGATCGACTTGTCAGATTCCAAAGCATCGATCGCATTTCCGAGTACATTCATAAACACCTGATTCAACTGTCCCGCATAACACTCAACCAGAGGCAAACTGCCGTATTCTTTAACTAGCACAATATTTGCACTGTCCGAATTAGATTTCAGCCTGTGCTGCAAAATTAACAGCGTGCTATCAATACCCTCGTGAATATCAACCGCCTTCATTTGACTTTCGTCAAGACGAGAGAAATTCCTCAAAGACAGAACTATTTGACGGATGCGATCGGCTCCCACCTTCATAGACAAGAGCAATTTCGGCAAATCTTCCTGCAGAAATTCCAAATCAATATCTGCCACCAATTCGTCAATCTCAGGACTAGAATCGGGATATTGCTGCTGGTAAAGTTCCAGCAAACTCAGCAAATTCTCAGTATAGTCAGTAGCGTGATTGAGATTGCCGTAAATAAAATTAACTGGATTGTTAATTTCGCGAGCAATGCCGGCCACCAGTTGCCCCAAACCAGACATTTTTTCAGTCTGAATCAATTGAGCTTGAGTTTGCTGCAAATCCTTTAAATTTTGAGCGATTTGTGCTGCTTGGCGTCGAGTTTGAGCCAGCAAATCGGCTTGTTGGATAGCTACGCCTAACTGATTGGCAATTTGAGCTAAAAACTTAACTTCTGAACTTTCCCAACAGCGGGCCCCAGAATGTTGATAGGCTGCCAGCAAACCCCAAAGTTCTTGTCCTACAAAAATCGGGGCGATCGCATAAGCCTTCACCTGAAATTGCTCTAAAATACTAATGTGACACTCCGAGTGACAAACTTGATAGATATCGTCAACGGCCTTAGTTTCATTATTGAGATACCTGCCGCCTCGGTTTTCTTGCAAATAAGTATCTTCCCAAACCGTATTGATATCTTCCGATACCAATTTTCTCCAGCCATCTTTCACAAACTCGGCAACATATTCACCGCTCCAATCAGGATTAAAGCGATAGACGGCTATTCTATCAACTTGCATAAACTGACAAACTTCTTGAGTTGCCGTCTTAAAAATCGCGTCGAGATCGAGAGATTCTCGAATCTTGACCACCACTTCAAACAGTATCCGCTGTTGCTCGGCCGCCCACTGCAAATCAACTGCTTGCTGCCGCGTTTGAGCGAGCAAATCTGCTTGTTCTAATGCTACGCTCAACTGAGTTCCGACTTGCGTAGCAAACTGAATTTCCGAAGCGTTCCAATTGCGCGAACTGCCGCACTGGTGCACGCACAGCAAGCCCCAAAGTTCGCTGCCGTTCATCAGCGGCATAATTATTTGCGCCTTAATTTGAAATTGAGCTAAAATAGCAGCGTGGCAGTTTGCAAGTCCGGCCGTTTCGACATCTGGCAGCACTTGAATTTGTCCCTGACTGTATTTATTCGCGTAGTTTTCGCCAAAACACCGATCGCGAACTTTCACATCCATTGCCGAACAAAAACCAGGCAAAACATCTTCCGTAATAAATTCGCCTTCATTAAACTTTGAACTTGGATCGAAGCGATAAACGCCAACTCTGTCTGCATTTAAAATCCGCCGCATTTCTGTAGTTGTCGTGCGAAAAATTGTATTTAAATCGAGAGATTCTCGAATCTTAGCAACTACCTCAAACAGTATCCGCTGCTGCTCGGCTGCTTGCTGCAACTCAACTGCTTGCTGCTGAGTTTGAGCGAGCAAATCTGCTTGTTCTATGGCGATGCTGAGCTGAGCGGAAATTTGGGTAGCAAACTTTATTTCGGAAGATTCCCAGTTGCGGGAAGCCGAACACTGGTGCACGCATAGCAACCCCCAAAGGTCGTTGCCTTTCATGACGGGTGCAACTAAAGTAGCTTTGATTTGAAATTGCTCCAAAATTTCCAGAAAGCAATCTTGCAGTCCGGCCTTTCTGATGTCTGAAAGTGCGTGAACTCGCCCCTGAGAGTAGAGATTGGCGTAGTTTTCTCCAAAGCAGCCATCGTGTACTTTGGCTGCCATTGCTGACACAAAATCTGGCAAAACATCTTCTGCAACGAATTCGCCGTCGTTAAATTCCGATGCGGGATCGAAGCGGTAAACCGCAACTCGATCGGCATTTAAAGCCCGCCGCACTTCTTGGGACATCGTACTAAAAATCTTGTTCAAGTCGAGGGATTCACGCATTTTGGCAACCACTTCAAACAGCACTCGCTGCTGTTGGGTCAACTGCTCCAGTTGAGCTGTGCGTTCTTGAACTTGATTTTCTAAATTAGCGTTAAGTGCCTCTATTTGTTGCTGGAGTTGGTAGTGGTGAATTGCCTGAGAAAACAGGCTGCCAAAAGTTTGGCTCGATTCTATTTCTTCTGCCTTCCATTCGCGAATTTGGGCGGTTCTTGACTCTTTCCACACTTCAAAAGATATCCGAGATTGGGCGAGTCGCCCGTCGCTATCAAACTGTCCGGCCCAGAGAGTTTCGGTGTCAAATTCTTCTCGAAAAATGCTCAAGTAACCGAATATTTGCTGGC
>JAUBOH010000496.1:0-4410 GCA_036700145.1 Microcoleus occultus BM001215366 | reverse complement strand
ATGACTAATGACCAATGACTAATGACCAATGACTAATGACTAATGACTAATGACTTCTTCCGTTAGCCTCCGAGCAAAATATCGCTACGATTTGCTGCGCCCAAAGCGGGTCTAGTGCCGTCAATGTGCGGCGTAATTGCCAGCGGTAAAGTCGATGCAGTTCCCCACTGCTGCACCAATTTTTGCAAGAATATATCCTGCTGGGCTCTCAAAGAGTCCCAATCGGTGCCGCGATTTATAATTGCAAACCAAACTAAACCCCGATCGCGCGTGGGTATCGCTCCAGCCAAAGCAATCACCGTGTCCAAAGTACCAGTTTTCACCACAGCGTAGCGCGGAATGTGTCGGAGTTCCAAAGTACCTTGATCGCGCCCGGACACCGGAAACAAGTCAGCAACCGTCAGCCCAGTAGTCTGAAGGGATCGCGCGATCGCCTGCATCATCCCGCAAGCCGCCCTCGGAGACATCCGATTTTCCACTCCCAATCCCGAACCATTCACCAATTGAAGTTCGCCCTCCGGCACCCCCGCCGCCCAAGTCGCTTGCTGCTGAACTATTTTTGCCCCGCCCAAATTGTCGGCAAGTATTTGGGCAATTTCATTGTCGCTGTGGACGTTCATCTGCTTGAGAATTTCGGGTAAAGGGAGCGATCGGCGCTTCAGCAGCAAACGCCCCTCCCGGGCAAATTTTTCAGCAATCGTGCTGCCGACCACCGTTACTTGCGGCTTTCTAGTTCCCGGAGCCATCTTAGAATACATTGCCTGCACGTCAGAAGGCCAACTGCGGCTATCGATCGCCTGTCGCAGTATCTCCCCCGCAGCCACAGGATCGGACTGGTAATTCATGCGGAAATTGCCCGTTACGACCAAATTGCCCGCCACCCGATCGATACCCATTTGATTGAGAGCATTGCCCACGGCGATCGCCTCCTCCCACACAAACAGCGGATCGCCCCCGCCGCTGACCACCAAATCCCCCTGCAACACGCCATTCCTAATCGGCCCCGTTCCCCGGAACCGCGTTTCAAACTGATAAGTAGCGCCCCAAGTTTCCAGCGACGCCAGAGAAGTCGCAATCTTGGTCAGCGAAGCCCCAGGCATCAGCACAGTCCCTTGCTGACTTACCAGCGGCAGCATTCCCGACTGCACCCAAACTCCCTGATTCCCCTCAATCAGATTCTTGTCCTTCAAATCTTTTAAATATTCCCGCACCGCCGCAACTGCCGGCCTGTCGGGATTTGCTGCATCTATTCCCCCAAAAGCCAAATCTTCGGCCACCACTAACCCGGGTATCCCTCCCCGCCAAGCCAGCAACGATACAGCGTTGGGCCCTGCACTGCGTACCCCAGCCATGTCCAGCCACAAAGACATGATTCCCGAGCTAAATAAATCCAGCATTTTTTACTCCTAAAGTCATGTAAACTATTGCATTCAGTTTTTGAATTTGCTGTCAAAAATAGTAAAGTAGGGACAAACTCTATCAGAGTAGTCGTTTATGGCAATTGTCCGATCGGGCGATCGCCAATTGTAATTCTTTATTCAGACTTCTGTCTTCCTGTTCCTGAGTTCCTGGTAGAATTTTTAGTGTTTCTCAAACATTGGTCAATGGGATCGACACGCGCAAGAATTGCAATAGACGCTATGGGTGGGGATCATGCCCCCGCCGAAGTTGTAGCTGGAGCGCTTAAGGCACAAGAAGAATTAGGCGTAGAGGTTTTGCTGGTGGGCGACCCGCAGCAAATAGAAGACTCGCTCCGGCAACAAGACGCGATCGGCCGCGTCTGCAAAGGTCAGCTAGAAATCGTTCCTTCAGAAGGAACGGTGGAAATGCACGAAGAACCTTTGAGTGCCCTCAAACGGAAGCCCAACGCTTCGATTAACGTAGCGATGAACTTGGTAAAGCAGCAGCAAGCTGATGCTGTGGTCTCCGCCGGTCACTCCGGCGCGGCAATGGCTGCGGCCCTACTGAGGTTGGGGCGGCTCCCCGGCATCGATCGCCCTGCGATCGGTGCGGTTTTGCCGACAATGGTAGCGGGCACCTCTGTACTCATTCTCGATGTCGGCGCTAACGTGGACTGCCGCCCCAAATTTTTGGAGCAGTTCGCTCTGATGGGAACTATTTACAGCCAGTGCGTCCTCGGCGTCGCCGAACCTAAAATCGGCCTGCTCAACATTGGCGAAGAACCTTGTAAAGGCAACGACGCGGCGGTGCGAACTCACCAGTTATTGGTGGACAACCCGAACATTCCTTTTGTGGGCAATGCCGAAGGCCGCGACGTGCTGTCGGGGAAATTCGACGTGATTGTCTGCGACGGGTTTGTCGGCAATGTGTTGTTGAAGTTTGCCGAAGCAGTGGGCGAAGTCGTGGTGCAAGTGCTTAAGGAAGAGCTGGTCAAAGGACTCCAACATCAAATTAACGATCCTCTGCTGCAAAAAAGCTTGCAAGGATTTAAGCAGCGGGTAGACCACGTTGAACACGGCGGCGGCTTGCTGTTGGGCGTTGCTGGAGTTTGCATTATCAGCCACGGTTCGTCTCAAGCTACTTCAATTTTCAATGCTGTGCGTTTGGCGAAAGGAGCTGTTGACAACCAAGTGCTGGAGCGAATTCGATCGTCCAATCGCGAAAGTGCTCTGGAACAAGAAGCTGTAAATTAGAGGCAGTATCGCCTTTCTCAGGTAAATTAGTTGATCCTGGGCATAGGGCATAGGGCATAGGGCATAGGGCATTCGTGGTTCCTTTTCATAGAAGGGAATTGCGAATTGCGCTCGATCGTACCTCACAACCCTTGAAAACCGGTATAAGGAATTAAAAATTAAAAATCTCAAAATTAAAATGTCGGTTTAAACCAACTGTTTTGCTTAAAAAAGAGTAATTTCAGCAGTTTAAAAAATAGTTTTAATTTATAGTTTTTAATTTTTAATTTCTCGATCGATCGCTCATAAATGGAGAGGAATGTTGCAGCAATCAGGGTTTGGCATCGCCGTCACGGGTAGCGGTTCTTGTACACCGCAGGTTTCGCTTGATAATAACGGTTTAAGTCAGATCGTAGAAACGTCTGACGAGTGGATAGCGGCGCGAACGGGCATTCGCGGACGCCGGCTGGCGGACGATCGCACTTCTTTGTGCGATTTAGCTACAGAGGCATCGCGACAGGCTCTAGCAATGGCAGAAATTTTGCCAACAGATATCGATTTGATTATTTTGGCAACCTCAAGTCCTGATGATTTGTTTGGCAGTGCCAGTAAAATTCAATATCAGTTGGGCGCGACAAAAGCAGTCGCTTTTGATTTGACAGCAGCTTGTTCGGGCTTTGTTTTTGGTTTAGTTACAGCCTCGCAGTTCATTCGGACAGGGGTTTATCAAAATGTTTTGCTGATCGGAGCAGATATTTTATCTCGCTGGGTGAATTGGTCCGATCGCGGTACTTGCATTCTATTTGGAGATGGTGCAGGTGCGGTGGTATTGCAAGCTTCAGAAGTCGATCGCTTTTTAGGATTTGAAATTCGCAGCGACGGCACGCAAAATTCGTCTCTCAATTTGGCTTACAAAGCCGAGTCAAAAGAATTAATTGAGGGCGTCAGCATCGGAGTTGGCGGATTTCATCCCATCACAATGAACGGTCAAGAAATCTATCGCTTTGCCGTAAAAAAAGTGCCGGAAGTCATCGAAAAAGCGATGTTTCGGGCAAATATCGGCGTCGCAGAAATTGACTGGCTACTGTTGCACCAAGCCAATCAGCGGATTCTGGATGCAGTTGCTCAAAGGCTGAAGATTCCACCCGAAAAAGTAATTAGCAATTTGGCAAATTATGGCAATACCTCAGCGGCTTCAATTCCCCTAGCCTTAGACGAAGCCGTGCGTCTGGGTAAAGTGAAAGCGGGCGATACTATTGCTGCGGCTGGTTTTGGTGCTGGTTTGACTTGGGGGGCGACGATTTTTCAATGGGGAAGGTGATATTTCCCTCATGGTAAACTTGCTCCGGTGATTGTCGGGAGTTCGACCAAGAGCAAAATAAAAATCCTTGAACACGCCATATAGGGTAAGGTGGGCACGCCAGCCGTACACCCTCCCGACAGCAGTTATTGACAAGCGCATCCTGAGATCGAAAATCCTCTATTGTTCGATCGACTTTCCCCGCCTTGAAGGTTAAAAATTGTGCTGCGGCTATTAATCTGATTAAAGTAGCAAAGAAAAAATAAACCTCGTAAAAATAGCAGTTATATGTTATAATTATGAGTCGCGAGTAGATAGTTCGTTAGCCGAAAGATAGCGGATACCAGCTAGCGAACAAAAGAAGCGGGAAACAAAGAATTTTTGCAATCACTTTCTTAGCAACCACCAATTAGCAGATTACTGGAAAAATGACTAAAACAGCATGGGTATTTCCCGGACAAGGTTCCCAGGCGATCG
>JAUBOH010000495.1:0-4448 GCA_036700145.1 Microcoleus occultus BM001215366 | reverse complement strand
TTAGAAGAGGATGAAGCATGGCAGAATTTGTAAAAGGTGATGTGATAGTTGTTCCATTCCCATTTTCAGATTTAACAGAAGCCAAGCGCCGACCCGCTTTAGTTATAGCAACTTTGGCCGGAAACGATATAATTCTTTGTCAGATTACTAGCCAGAGAATCGCCGATCGCTATGCTATCACCCTTGAAAGTAGTGATTTTCGTGAGGGTGGACTTAACCAAACTAGCAACATTAGACCTAATCGCTTGTTTACCGCAGATCGAGAAATTATACTTTATAAAGCCGGTCAGCTTAAAACTGAGAAGTTAAACGAGGCGATCGCTAAGATTGTGGAAATTATTCAGCAGTAATTCTCTATTGTCAAGCGTTCCCTTTGACTGGATTGTGTTGTGCGATCGACCGAGTGGCTAAGTAGACATGGTTTGGGATAAACTAATATAGATGCTAACTTGAATTTTGAGGAAATTATATGATAGCAGTCATTGCAGAACATATTGAAATTACTCCGGGTATTTGTGGTGGTAAGCCGCGCATTACCGGACATCGGATTAGAGTTCAAGATGTTGTCATTTGGCACGAACAGATGGGAATGTCTCCTGATGAAATTGTGTCGCGGTATCCCACAATTACTTTAGCAGATGTATACGCAGCCTTGACTTATTACCACGACCATCTTGAGGAAATTCGACAACAAATGCAGGAAAGCGAAGTTTTTGTGCGGGAATTGCAAGCAAAAACTCCTTCCAAGGTACAGCAGAAATTGAGAGGGCAGAATCTTGGAAAAGATCCGATTTCATTGTGATGAACAAGTCGAACGGGCGATCGCAGAAGCTTTGAGAAGACGCGGTATTGATGTGATTACTACACCGGAAGCAGGACTTTTAGGTGCTGCTGATGAAGAACAGTTAGCTTTTGCTATTTCTCAAGAACGAGTAATCTTTACCCAGGATGATGATTTTTTAGCAATTCATCAGCGGGGTTTAGAGCATTGCGGTATTGTTTACTGTCATCAAAACAGTCGTTCACTTGGTGAAATTGTGCGCGGTTTGATTTTGGTTTGGGAGGTACTGGAACCGCTAGATATGCAAAATCATATAGAGTTTATTTGAAAAGGGCGATCGCCCTTTGTGACTTATTCCAAAAGGGCGATCGACCTAATTGTCAACTAGACATGGTTTGAGATAAACTAATCCTGAAACTATCCCCTAAATATCGCCCATTCACCGACAATTTCAATGAACATCTTGTCCCCCCCTTAAGAAGGGGGGCTAGGGGGGATCAATCCGAGACTAAACAACTCAACCCAAAACTTCAACCAACATCCAGTCCCCCCCTTAATAACGAGCGCCAGGGAGATCATCCCTTTATTAAACGACTCAAACTTCCACCTACCATACAACCCAAAACTCATCCCCATCGCCAAACAACTGCGAAAAAATCCAACTCCATCCGAAAAAAAACTGTGGCAGGATTTTCTCAGAAATTTCCCTTTGCGAGTTTTGAGACAGATCCCGATCGACAATTTTATCGTAGACTTTTATTGTGCCGCTTTACTGTTAGTAATTGAGATTGATGGGGAGAGTCATTTTACGGAACAAGGGAAACGATATGATGCAGAAAGAACCGGGATTTTAGAGGGGTATGGATTGAAGGTTGTCAGGTTTACGAATGTTGAGGTGTTGCAGAGTCTTGAGGGGGTTTGTGGGGAGTTTTTGGGGGGGGAATTGAGGGTGATTTTTGAGGCTTCTTCCCCCCTAGCCCCCCGATCGAAGGGGGGGACATGAAAGAGGGGCGATCGCATAAGCCAGCATTTTCAATACACCTCATCATGACTGCCAATGTCTAGCAAGAGAATTTCTTCATCTCCCAACTCTGGATTTTTAACAAAATCAAATACAATCCGACAGTCATATTCCACTGTACAAGCCCAAGAGCCAGCTAATTGACCTTTGAGTTTGTGTGTTTGCAGTGATGGCTCAAAAGAGTTTTCTGCCAAAAGTCTCAAGACAGCTTCAATTTTGGGCTGTAGCTCCGGGTGTTTGCGGATCAGGGCTTTGTAGGCACGTTTAAATGAGGGAGCTCATGTGATAATTTTCAACTATTTAGCTCCGCGATCGCTTCATCAACTGTACCTCGAAAGACTTTTCCAGATTGATAATCCTGTTTTCCTTGTGCGATGTTAGCGGCAATTTCGGTGCGACGGCGATCGCTAAGTCTGCGGTGCATGATGACAAGCAGATTGGTTTGTTCGTCTACAGACAAGGTTTCGATCGCATCTAAAATGCTGTCAAATGTTAAAGTTTGCATGGTAAGTTAGATTGGGAGGCTCAGATGGCTCTGTCTTATTTTACTGAAGTTTAATTGAATTTGATAGCCAAAAATAGCCAAAAAGCGATCGCACGTTTTGACTTATTCCAAAAGGGCATCGCCGATCGCACTCAACTGAACGCTAATAGTTGTATAATAGATAAGCTAGGCAAGCGCAAAAAGTAAAAACCTATGTCACAGGCAATCCTAAACCAAATTGTCAATCAGCTTGAAATGCTGGAATTTTTCGAGTTACAGGAACTCGATCGCGCGATCGGGAAATACCTAGCCCAGAAACAGCAAGCTACTCAACTAAATCAAAAATTTGCTAAAAAAAGGCAATTATTTCGAGAGTGGGATGCCATTTCTGATGAGGAAGCTGCGGTAATAAAATCTGAGTTTGCCACAGAAGATTTAGAGTTTGCAGAAGTTGCTTTAAGTGATTATCTTCCTGGACTTCAGCAACAGGATAAAATCTGATGCTAGGAGATGTTTATTTGGCAGATTTGAATCCTTCTCTCTTGTTCAGAACAAGCAGGAATTAGACCAGTCATTGTTGTACAGCGAGATACATTAGACCGCTTTACTACAACAGTCATCGTAGTTCCCGTAACAAGTAATCTGCGGCGTGCTAAAATACCAGGGACAATTATTTTGCCGACTGGTGAAGGTGGTTTAACACAAGATTCAGTCGTGCTTTGCTATCAAATAGTAGCGGTAGATAGAGAGCGATTAATCAAAAAATTGGGCACTCTTTCAGCAGATTATGTATCAAGATTACAGGTAGCATTGCAGTATACACTGCAAATGGATGAATTTGAGAATGTAGAATAATATAAAGAGCGATCGCACGTTTTGACTTATTCCAAAAGGGCGATCGCAGGTTTGGCATCTGGTATAGATGAAGGGCGATCGCCCTTTCCTGCAAAAACATTCGCAACCAAAAGGGCGATCGGGCCGATGTTGAGTTGAGGAGATAGAGCGCCCTTTTTTGAGAAAGAGGAGGAAAGGGCGATCGGTCATCTGCAATCGCAAGCATCGCCCTTTTTGACTTATTCCAAAAGGGCGATCAGACGTTTGACTCTTCTAAAAAACTGCAATTGCATCTGGCAGGTCAGGATTAAATTTGTAAGAACCGCCGTTCGGGTAGGAATAAGTCAAGTTCGGGATGAAAGCCTTCAATTGATTTCGATCCATTTCTACAGGCTTGCTATACAAAGGATCGCCCACAATGTACTTTCCATCGTTGGTCTTACCCAAAATTGCAATAAAATGCGGAACATAAGAGCCAGGATGACCTCCGGGAAACTGCGCAGCCCAGGTCTGACTTGACAAGCCAAACATTACTAAAGGATGCCCCTTACTCAGATGAGAATCAAAGTCCCCCCAATTGCGAAACTCTGTCGATGATTTGCCTAGATTCGTAATTCCACCGCGAATTTCCTCAAAGTTAGTCCAAGGACTGTTGTTGAGTTCTGGCATCTTGGCTCGGACACCAGAGACATCTGAAGGTGTAACTCCCAATACTGAAAGTGTCATTGCCAGACTTGATGGACCGCAGTCGGCGCTGTTAGGTGGCTGCTTCCTGAAGTGAATAGATGCACTGGCTGCATTCTTAGGTAAGCCAGTAGCTTTAGGGTCGGGAGACGGGGTAGTTGGCGAAGATGTCGAGCCTTTTGTCTGAGTAACAGTCACTTGCTGACCATTCCAGATCATAATCGCCCGTTCAAACTCCTGACGGAAAACACCACCCCCCTGATCCTGCACACCCGTCAAGGCTGCACCCACTTGAGGATACAAACTAGCAGCATACAAAAATTTCTTAGCTATCTCTTGTTGGGGGCTCGATTGAGTCTGAGGTAACTCTCCTAAACGGTAAGCTTTTGCTCGTTGTCCGTCCCAATAAATGTAGCCGCCCTCAAAATCGGTTCGTCGCCCTCCATTCCAGTCATATTCGCGCTTAGTTGGGAAGCCTAACCAACCGCCCGAACCATTGGGAGAACTGTATTGCTCGTACTCCCGTTGTAAATCACGCCAAAGGGCAACCGCCCCATACTTTTGAGACCAATGGATAGTACCCAATTGGTAATCTTTTACCTTCCCTGTTGTGCCTGCGGGAGAGGTTGTTGCATTGAAATAGG
>JAUBOH010000494.1:0-4453 GCA_036700145.1 Microcoleus occultus BM001215366 | reverse complement strand
CTTTACTTGTCATCATGCACCGGAGACTTAGCGATCGCCGTCGCACCGAAATTGCTGCTAACATTGCACAAGGAAAACAAGACTATCAATCTGGAAAGGTCTTTCGAGGTACAGTTAATGAAGCGATCGCGGAGCTAAACCGTTGAAATTTATCACCTTTGCTCAATCGTTTCTTCTTTTACTCCTCCTGATTTTGAATCTGATTGTTCCCATCTCGCCATGATGAAAATTTCTTAAGTATGTCTGTATAGCTAACAATTCCTTGCAATACAAATTCCCCGTTGTTATCTTTTGTACACGCTAAAATTGCTGTTGGTCGCTCTGGATAAGTTATAGTTAAAAACTTTTCTATAACATCTCCAACTGAGTCAGTTGGCTTGACTGTATTCTCATCTGTTATGCGAGTTTTAATCTCATCTAATGACAGCTCTTGAAAGCAATTTGAAAGCTGAGGGTGTTGGTAAGTTGCGATCGTCAAATCATCCACAACACCCGTAACAATTCTTGACTCCTCTGCTTTCATAATGGGTATGTGGGTAAAGGGAGCCCCATCAAGTAGCATAGCCGCTTCTAACATGGTTTTGTCGGCAGATAATTTTGTGAGTTTTTTTGCTTCTTTATATACCTCCATAACTGTCTTGTTGCGAAAACTTTCACAGTTGTGACGAGTTTGAATTGCTCTGAATATGTTTGTATAGGAAAGCATACCCACCAGCAGATTATTTTCATCAAATACAGGTAGAGTTCGATATCGGCGGTTGATATTATTTTGTCGATCTTCCTGAGGTTCGCTCAGCTTTTTGATGGCATCTTTCAAACGATCCCTAGAAAAAAGTTTTTGTGTTTCTCCTAAGAAAAAATTTTCAAACACTTCTGAGATAGGTTTACCTGCTGTATCTTTAATAAAATCATTAACGTCTTTCCATTCTTCTTCGCTTAAACGACCGATAGGTATTTTTTCTATGGGCGGTGTCATAATAGCAGCATAATCTACGCGGCTAATTAGAGCCTTGAGTTCTCCAGGATTCGTCTCTAATATGGGAACGTGTCTAATCGGAAAATGTTTAAAAGTCGCATGAAGGAGTGCTACTCTACTGTTTGGTTTTAACCATTTCATTTTCTTTGCATTGCTGGGAGTTCCTAGTTCTGGAAATATCTCAATTAAAGCAGAGTTTAGTTGCGGACATTCATCGTTAGCAAACATAAAAAATCTCCTTTATTTTTGGTGTGAGCGAAAATTTTGCAGACAGCGCTGTAAAATATTTACTGGTGTTACAACCCGCAGGGGATGTATTTCGTTAGCTAATCTTTCTACAGCGATCGCGGCTTTTATTCCTAAATTTAGGAAACTGTCAATCAGCGATTTAACATTTTGACTGACCTCCACTAGATACAAACTCTCTACAGGCTTCATTATTTCACTCAAAGGTATATCCATGAGATGAAAGTACAAAGGGTGAGTCAATGCACTAACTTGATATCTGTCTACCATTCCTAAAAGATTATTATTGCGATCGCATATCAAGATGTACTCTATAGGTAAATAGTCCATTGCAAAACAAGCCTTGTCTAATGTATCCTCTGGTAGCAGCTTGAAAAGCTCTCCAATTCTCAGTTTTTCTGTAAATAATTCTTCAATTTTTGATTCCAACCAAATCGGATCGCTTTGAATGTATTCTAATATTCCTTGATATGAAACTACCCCTTCAATCGTTTCATCATTATTGAGAATCGGTATATTTTTTGAATCGCCGTAATTTCTATAAGGTTTTGCTAATTCTTCGATCGTGTAAATCAGGTATCCATCCTTATAAAAACAACGAGTTGGTTTCTTGGGCTTAAACACGTCACCAATAGGTATTTTAATAATGTCTACTATAGAATCAATCACTTGTCTGATGAGAGTAGGATTTTCGATATGATATCTAACTGGAACATCAGAAACTTGTGGCGGAACTTTACTGAGAACTGATAGAGCGCTAATACTGCCAGCAAATTTACCATTGTTATCAACAATCATTATATCGTTAGCCTCTTGTAGTTTCACCAAGGCTAGAGCATCTGATAAAGGATCAGAAGTCTTTAACATACAAAAATCATTTCTTATGACCTTTTCGATACTACTTAATAAATCAGGAGGTAACATAATAGGTAGTTTTTGACTGTGGTAAATATCAGGAATATCTTCGAAAACGACTTTTTTTAGAAACATTATTCGTAAATTACCGCTTTCGATAACTTGTGTATTACTTTCCAATCTTCTGAACTACTAATTTTCCCATAATCAAAGTGAAGGACAATAAATTCAATCAATATCGGGTCATAGCAGAATGAATATTTATCTTGTACTGCTTTCAACTTTGAATCTTCATCCTTAGTATCATCATAAACCTTCTTGATTTTTTCCATCAAAGTATAGTTTCTCTCTAAGGCATCATAAAAGTCAGGGAAGTTCATTTGTAGCAATAAAATTTTAGCTAACATAGCATAAGTACCCTGCCAATTTATTTCCGGTTTCTTGTTGCCTCTATTTTTGTTAAGTCCTTCTACAATTTTTTCGATCAATTCAAAAGCAATAATAAACTGTTCTACTTTACGAAGATTAGCTTTGGTTGCTTGCAGAATCATATCCCATAGCTTTTTTGCTTCTTCTTTCTCTTGATCGTTTCCCTTTTCATCATACTTACCCGTTATTATCGGAACCAACTGAAAAACTTTTTTGACTTCATCAGGGTCTTTATCGGGGAGAAAAAAATTAAGTCTGATGATTTTTTCAATATATTCTTTACCTGTTATTTTAACATCCCTGTATCGTTGACTAACAGCTTGCTCAATAACTCTCTTATCAAGCCCAATAAAGAAAATACAGTTAACTTGAGCTAGATATAGCTTGAGAGACTCAAGTACAGTCAGTGCATTTTCCGGCAAGCAGCGATCTAAGTCATCAATGAATATTGCAAGCCTACCATTATCGCCCACATAGTTTTTTACTAAAGCCTTGAAGACTTCTTCAAAATTATTAACATATTGATAAGGGTCGATGACAGCTTTATTGTCACCACCTTTGATGGCTTTCTCAATTTCATCACTGATATATTTGGTGTCAATACCTCCTGATGTTAATGCTTTAATAGTGCCTCTTAATGTATGTCCTGTAAGTCTATAAAGAGATAAACTTAAGCCCATAGCTTTTTCCATTATCTCTTTGCGTTTGTCCTTTTCCAGGTCTGGATCGTTTGCCATTTCTCCCAAAATGGTTTGAATAAGCGCATTTCTGACATCCTCTTTACCGTCATACTTCCAAGGATTAACCCAAATAGTTTTGCATCTGGTTTGTTTGAGTTTGTCTGTTAGTTCTGTTTTAGGCAAATCCGAAAATAATCTTTGGAATAATTTTGGGTCGCTTAATTTATTTTTAATGCAGCGCATCAGAGTAGTTTTACCACTACCCCATGAACCAAAAATTCCTACCGTAAAAGCTTCTTTACTGCGAGCAGTTGCTTTGACAGCTATCCGACATAATTGCTCGGCATATAACTCAAAGTTTAGATCGGGTTCTTCGTTGTATTCTCCCGTATATACACTTTCATCACTGTAAGGCATAGTTTCTCAATTTCCTTTTCTATCTAAACTAAGATTAATCAATCTGTAGATAAAACTCATTAGAGAGCGTCATCGTAGGTAGCAGCTTTTTGCACGTCTGCGGTGACTGCTTCTAGCAATTGATTACCGTTGACTGAAACTAGCAGCTTACGCTTTTTGTACAAGTCAATTAAAGGAGCTGTTTCTTCATGATAAATTTGCAATCGCTTGCTAATAACTTCTGGATTATCGTCAGTACGATTCTTTTCTTTTTTGGCTCGTTCTAGCAGTCTGGGACTGACAATATTATCAGGTACTTCTAAATAGATTACTCGGTCATAAGTTGGTTGATCCATACCTACTAGCAAGCCATCTAAAGCTCCTACTTGATATAAATTTCGCGGAAAGCCGTCCAAAATCCAACCTAATTGAGCATCTTCTTGACTTAAACGTTCCCGAACCATTGCTAGTACCAAAGCATCGGGAACTAATTCACCTTTATCCATATACTCTTTCGCTTTTAAACCGAGAGGTGTCTCATTTTCTTTAGCTAGACGCAGCAAATCTCCTGTAGAAATATGGGGAATGTTCAACAACGTCGCCAAAGCTTTAGACTGGGTTCCCTTCCCAGCTCCTTGTACACCTAAAAATATAAATCGCATTGTTCCTGCTTGAACCTCTGTACATAAACTCAAAAAAGCAAGTTGTAACCGCTTTTTAAGCAGTATATCAACCAAACCTCAGCTTTACCAGCGATTAAAAGCGATCAAAAGCGATCAAAAGCGATCAGATATGTCTGCAAGTGCTAGGATATAGAAAAATATTTTTAAGGAGAATTGACTCATGACTGCTGATGAAGCTCTAGCGCTGG
>JAUBOH010000493.1:0-4455 GCA_036700145.1 Microcoleus occultus BM001215366 | reverse complement strand
TGCCCACGGAGGCCTATGCCCTATGCCCTATGCCCGCTTTCTTCACCTCATGTTAATGAGAAAGGCTATAGTTCCTTATTGACAATATGCCTTTGTCCTGGAAATTAACTGGATGTGGGTGCATCTTTTAAGACCAAATCCGGCCCCGGCGGAAAGGCACTCGCGGCTTATCTGCTTGCGCCTCAGACAACTTCTTCCACCAATAGCCGTAGTCTTCCAATCCAGTCGAATTTAACAAACGCTCTTTCGCGTCTGGCGCATCGATAATTGGCATCATCGACTGGCCCCAAACAGCATCGCCGTAAATCTTGCCGTTTTGAGGTTTTTTGGCTTTCTCTCGCGCTAAAGTTCCCGAACCTTCCGACAACGACCAATACCCCACTAACCCCGCTTCATCGCCTTTTAAACGGTGAACTAATTTCGATGGAATTTCCTTAGCGGTGCGGACTTTATTCCACAGACGAACCTCGGCAATTTTCCCATTAAATAAATAATCTCCGTAACCCGGTTGCTCCGTGTTCCCCGCACCAATACGGAAGGGACGTTTAGTATTGGCTTTAAACTTGACATTCTCTTGCTTGCTCACTTCCTGGCCGTTGACATAGAAATAAGCTGTATCAGATTTTCCATCGTACACCCCCGTCAAATGTACCCAAACATTAATCTCAATATCCGCCCCACCAAGAACGATCCAACTCGCTCCCACCTCGCCAGTACCCAGCCAAAACTCCCATTTCTGGGAGGGAGTCGCATAGAACATATAGCCCTTGCAACCATTCACATCCGACCCGTCCCGCGACATTAATACCGATCGGTATCCGTCGCCACCAATGAACATCACCCACGCCTCAATGGTGAATGTAGTGGGATTAATTTCCTTAGCGTAATCAATATCAATCTTGTCATCAATGCCGTCAAAATTCAGCACTGTTTGCAGGCGTTCTTGCACAGTCTTCGCATCCGTCATACTAACTATCTCCTGTGTTTCAATTACTTCCGTTCTCACCGGAATTTCCGACAGTTCCCAAGTGGCTCCATGAATTACTCCGTGATTGGCATTGCGAGTTCGATCTCCGGCTTTATTACCGGTGCCTTCATTCAAAGACCAACAACCAGCCAATCCGGGTTCGTTCCCCACCAAAGAGCGAGACATATCCGCTTTAATCTCTGGTTGCGTGCGGCTTTTATTCCAAATTCTCATTTCCGCAAGTTGACCTTTCCAACATTCCGTACCTTGAGAATTTTTCCTGCCAATTTGCCAACTAACACTGTTTGATACAACAGGTCGGCGGGTAGCGACCAAAGTCTGCACGAGTTCTCCATTTACATAAAAATGCAGCTTGCTGTTAGCTTCAAAGACAAAGGCTAAATGAAACCAAGTATCGGCTACCAAATTCGCTGAAATGCTGTAATTTTTTTTCTTGTAAATAGTGAACCTGATTTTACTGTTGAATAGACCTAAACCCCAAACTGGAGACTCAGAAAATATTCTTTGCACTCCCTTTGTTTTGTGGGTTTTTACCCAAGCTTCAACAGTAAAATTGTTACCCAAATTGCAGGAAACATTGGGAATAGCAACATAGTTGTTTACTCCGTCAAAACTCAAAACTGACCGGCTTGGCGTTGGTAAATTAGCCATCACATTGATACCTGCTGGCGACTGAGTTTAGAAATTAGATATGAGGGTTAAATTGTCTTCCTCATATCTAAACTTCTGATCGGACAAATCAGCCTTAATGTTTGGCATGAAAGAGGATAGATGGTCTTTACCACCCACCTCGCCTGCACCCAAAACCCGAACTTCTTAACTGCTGATAACTCCGCGGGGTAAAGGCAGAAGGGTCGTTGAAATTTGCCCCGTGCATCAAATCGATGCGGATATCCACCAAATCTTCCGATCGACCATTCACCACATCAACGGATCGGTGGGGGTGAATTAATTCCGGTCTTTTCACAGGAGCCGATAAATTAGGCAGCTTCATATTACCTCCAAAATTAGTAAGGTGTAGACCAAGAGCGCACCTCGCCCAGCGTTACCGGGATGATATCGCTAACATCAATGGTAAAGCGGTAAACTTTCTTAGCGCGGCGGCTATTTTCTGGGTCAAAAAACTTCAATTTCACATCCCAGCAATCGCTATCAATCCGGCAGAACGGGCTTTTTTCTACGTTAATGCTGTCGAGTTCCATGCCTGTGGCCACTGCTTCGGCGAAGGTAGAAGCAGCTTGGAAAGCGTTAGTAGCAGCAAAATTTAGCGCCCGGTCTTGGGAAGTGGTACCTAAGTTACGCAAGTCGTAGTAAATGCGGTTGAGGAAACTGCCGAGGGTGCGCCGCATCGTTTCTTCGGTCGCTTCTGTTGCGGTAGTCCGTACCGTTTCTAAAGCAGCCGTGACGAGGGTATTAACTTTCCAACTGTAAATTCCTCGCGTGTTGTGGGGTTCAATCACTGGCACTACTTGGCCAGAGAATAGTTTCACAGTTTTGCCGCTCAGAATCCCCGGAATGCTGACTCGTTCCACATAGTCTTCACTGTCTTCCGCCTCTACTTGACCTGCCAAAAATTCTTGCAAAAGGCCGTACACGTCGCGACCGAACGACCCCACTGGCTCAATGGCATAAACCGGAGTTAATTCCAGGTTTAGCGTCCAAATTAAAGACTTCGCCTCTGAGGGGTTTTGTTCGAGATAGTCTGCCATCTGGCGGGCGTCGTAAGGATTAGCCGGCACAGTGGTAGTGTCGATTTCATAGGCGGGCATCAGTTGTTTAAACGAGTCGCGCCTCGCCTCGCTGCCGAAGTCGTAACCCAATGTTCCCAAAGCGTAGACAAGCTGGACATCTTCGAGTTCGCTGGGTGCTTGGCTGGGGGCGATGCCGGTGGGTCGGTTGTTGCTCATAATAGAATTGCTTGGGCTGCTAAATGAACGAATTTGTGTGGAAGTTAGTAGAGATTCGGGGGTGGGTGGGAGAGATGTTGAAGAAAGCACTGCGCTTTCTAAGCTTTCTTGTAGTTGCTGTTGGGGTTGTACGGTTTCTTCTAAAATTGTTTGAGCTATTCCTTCGCAACCGCAGCCAGCAGCCTCGACGCCTTCTAATTGCTCTGACATTTTTCCTCCTTGTATTAAATAACTTGCACCCAAAACATTGAGCCTGCCAACTAGACAGCGGTCTGCACTTTCTGTGTCGGCATCGCAGGGTAAGGCACTTTTTAAAATTGCCTCCCGCACTTTGCTCGGATCGGGCTTTTGTCCCTGCTTAATTTGCAGACTGAGCAACAAAGCAGCCACGCCTGAAATAACGGGGGTGGCAAAGCTGGTGCCGCTAAGCCGGGTGGTGCCTCCTCCGGGCTTTGCTCCTAGGATGTTTTCTCCCGGGGCTAGAATACCTTGATCCTTGTAGGTTTCCCCCCAGTTACTAAAATTTAAAGGCTTACCTCGATCGTCCAGTGCTCCCACTGCCAAAACTGCCGGGAGTGCAGCAGGTACGTGCAAGCAATTGCAACCGTCGTTCCCAGCCGCAGCCACGATTAAAACGTTGTTGTCGTTGCACAGTTGCACGGCACTTTCGAGCCAGCCTTCGGCTTCGCCTATTTCGGTCAGTTGACCGCCGCTGATGTTGATAATGTGAGCACCGGCATTGACAGCACTTTCGATGGCACGACCTATATCTAGCTGAGACACCCTAGATCGGTTGTCGGAAAAGATGGGAACGATTAATCCCCGGCATTTAGGGGCAATTCCGGGTATTTCTGAGCCGTGTTGCCCGAAGATTATGCTGGCAACGTGGGTACCGTGCAGAGACATGGCACCGGTGGAAGATAGTTCTTCCTGCACCAATGTGGGTAGCCGTTGGAGGTTTGCTCCGGCAAAACAAGGATGAGTCCGATCTACTAAGCCATCTAGTACCGCTACACAAACTTGGGGCTCACCGGCAGTTTTTTCCCAAAGGCTTTGAATTCCAGGAATTTGAGTTAAATCGGCCATTAAATCTACAAAATCCTTTGGCTTAGAGCGTCTCAAGCGTCCACAACAGAAGCTTTCAAACCATACTAAGTAATTTTGTACTCACAAACATTTCGTTTTGTAACAATTTTAAAAAAATTTTGTAAAATATTTTACTGGTGGCCCCGCCATCCAATAAAAAACCTAAATTTTGTCTTTTAGCTATTAATTGTTTAATCAGGATTTACGCCAAACTGTTTGTAATGCCCCGATACAGTGGCGTTACCTGCTCTAGAATTCCATGACTAGCGCCACTTTTTGTCGTGCCAGAATACGGTCGAGTAGGGGGGCAAGTCTCTGGGTCGATCGCACCAATTACAGCCATTCTTTAGTCGATCGAATATCCCCTCCAAGATTTGTCTCTTTGTCCGCACAGGGGGTCTAGTTTTCTGCTTCTGGGATAGTAATGGCTCAATGATTTCCCACTATGAGTCAGTTAAGCTACGGTCGCCGGCA
>JAUBOH010000492.1:0-4464 GCA_036700145.1 Microcoleus occultus BM001215366 | reverse complement strand
CAGAAGCTAGTATTCAAGAAATTAAAAGGAGTTGGAATCTGCCATGACTCAACAGTCAAGAATACCCGATTTAGAAACTAGACAGAAAAATGTTGCTAGGATGCGAGAATCTTGTCGCTTGCTTGACGCTTGGACGCTAAAATTAGATGAAGTCCTCGCAATGTTAGAAGCTGATAATCGCCGTCAGCGACAGGAACGTTTAGATGGTAAATATCGGCGAGTACCAGAAAAAGTAGCCGAATCCTAAATAATTGCCCAAAATTTTTGACTAAAATATCTGTTCCTCATTTGATGGCAAAATAAGGATTAATTATCATTATCTAATTTCAGGGGAGGAATTTGATCGGCAGTTAAAGTAATTACTTTGCCATCTTGCCAAATGCTAATTGATTCCCCTAATCTCCGGTGTTTTTCGATGGCTTTAGCAATAGCAATTTTCACCCCAGCATCAATCTTTTGCTGGAGTTCTGTGAGGGTAATTTGAGGTTTACTATCTAAGGATGATTTGGTTCCAGATTGGGGGTTCATAAATAATTTCCTCTCGATTGTTACCGGATGTTGCAACTAATTGAGGTTGACTTTTAGTATTATCATACACCATCCAAGTATCGCATAAAGGTAAATACAAATCTATTAAGTTTTTCCGTCCCCGTTCGTAGCGACGGCGGATAGTATCTTCTGGGATATTGTGGCCACCACTTTCTACCCGTCGGCGTACCCGCGCAATGGCTAATTCAGGACTTTGTAACCAAAAATAAATTAAGTTGATTTGATAACCTTTAGTTTTACACTCTCGCAAAAATCGGGCAAAATTTCGAGCAGCTAGAGTAGTTTCAAAAGCAAAATCAGCTTCAGCCTTGACTAAAGTTGATAGCCTTTCTAACATTAATCGTCCCGCTTGAATAGCTACAGATTCAGGGTTAAAAGGAGAAAGACCCGCCGCTATTTCATCGGCGTTGACATATTCAAAAACTTCTAGGAAGTAGGGTAGAATTTCCCTAGCAGCCGTGGTTTTTCCAGAACCATTAGCACCGCAAATAATGTATAAATTAGGCATTTAATGGGAAATTAAGTTATTAGTTTCAAGTAAAAGATTTTGTAACTTGCGCGTCCAATCTCCTATCCCCTTATAGCAAAATTCCCAATCAGCTAAATCAATTTCCCACAAATTGTCAACCTTCGCTTCAAGATTGATGATAAAAACTTCATCTTCAGAAAGTCGCTGGTTAAAAGTCAGATAATCCATGCCATATTTAGCTTGATACTGAGCATTTCTTTGTCGAAGTTCAGCAACTTTCCCTGTAATCTGCTCGATGGTATAGCGTTGGATTGCCAAATCCATAGCCGCCTGCAAATCACCCAAAGCACTCAACACTTCCACATATTCATCTTTGATTGATACTGTCACCATAATCTGACAACTGCCTCAATAAATTTATTTGCTGTCTTGAAATTTCAGCGACTTAATCATTATCAAATTATAGTAACAAGGAAAACACCCCATTCGGGAACTTGATTTAGCGCCGTTATCTTTACCCATATATGATTTTTGGGTTTAAATAAATTATGACAGAATGATTGGTGGCTTTAGCATCAGGATAAGCTCCAGGTTGCAAATGTAGCTGAGCTATGAGACAATATATCAAAAATTTATATCTATGAAATCCAAAATCTTGACGGGACTCCTGACAGGGTTGGTTGTTTCTGCCAGCACAGTGGCGCTCTTTAGTCAACCCAGCCGTGCGGGAAGTGATAGCTTTTTTTGCGGTACTGTCAACAGACAGCCTGTCACCTTCGCTCGCACCCCACGGGGGAGTGTACCCCTTGTTCGCTGGACTTCTAACAACTATTTTCCGCCACCGTGGACTGCTCAAAAACGCTGCCAAGACGTAGGTAGAAGATTTCAGCAAAACTACGACAACGGTACTCTCAAATATATTAACACTGGGACTCTGAACGGAGAACCGGTGGTATGTGCTGCTGTTAACAAAGACGATAGTTGTACGAATAGGACGTTGCTATTCACTCTCAAGCGAGGGACTGATGCTGACGCTACTTTGCTGAGATTAATGGATCGTCACGGGCTGGCCTCTGGATATGTACTATCTGAAACTGGGCCTGGTTCTGTTGATGTGGAGAGATATCTGGAGGGAGTACCTGTGGAGGAAAATGTTTCTCCTATTTCTCCATAGGCGATCGAAATCAGCAGCACGACATGGAAGGAAACGGATACACAGATTTGCGATCGATCGTGGTTTTGGTTGTCTAAAACCTCACATCTTAAATCAAATTATCCGTGTATCCGTGTCCAAACTTGTATCGTGCGCTTTCTCTCTCTATTTTTAAACCCAAAAATTATGAACTTCTCTAATAAAATTCCCATCGCCCTAATTGGTACAGTTGCAACTATTGTCATCGCCCAACCAACCGCAGTTTTCGCAATGTCTGCTGATGAAGTTGCGAAAATTGGTAAATCAATCACAGTCCTGATACACAGTGAAAATCCTGATTCTGGAATCATTATCAAACAGAATGGTTCTGGAATCATTATCAAACGGAATGGCAACACTTACACAGTGCTCACAGCCCGTCATGTTTTCCAAGATGCTCAAGCTAAATATGAGATTGTCACCCCTGATGACAAACGCTATTTGCTCAATTACAGCAGTGTCAAAAAACTGCCAAATATTGACTTAGCAGTTGTCGAGTTTACCAGCAGTCAAACTTACAGGGTGGCTAAGATGGGCAACTCGGATTTGGCGACAGAAGGGAAGACTGCTTATGTGGCAGGGTTTCCGCAGCCTACAGGGGCGATTAGCCGTTCGGTTTACATTTTCACCCCTGGGTCGATTACTGCTAATGCTTCTAAACCAATAAGTGATGATGGTTATGCGTTGGTTTATAGTAACAATACGCTGAAGGGAATGAGCGGGGGACCGGTGTTGAATGAGAATGGCGAGGTGGTGGGAATTCACGGGAGGGCGGATACGAGGCCTGATGAATCCAGTACCGTTCCACTTAAAACTAATTTTAATCTGGGAATTCCGATTAATATGAGTTTGAGATTGTTGGCTTCATCTCAAGTCGATGTAGGGGTTAAGGTTCCGACTGCGCCAGTGGTGACTGGGCAGAAAGCTGATGATTTCTATATTCAGGGTGGGGATAAGTATGAAAAAGCAGATTATCAGGGTGCTATACAAGCTTTCAATCAAGCAATTGTGCTTAATCCTAATTATTCAGAAGCCTACAACAACCGGGGAAATGCTCGCTTTCAATCAGGAGACAACGAGGATGCAATCGCCGATTACAACCAAGCTTTGCGAATTAATCCTAACCTTGCTGAAACGTACAACAACCGGGGAAATGCCCGCTCTAATTTAGGAGACAAGCAGGGTGCGATCGTCGATTTTAACCAAGCTGTGCGAATTAATCCTAACTTTGCTGAAGCGTACTACAACCGAGGAAATGCCCGCTCCGATTTAGGAGACAAGCAGGGTGCGATTCAAGACTTTCAGAAAGCAGCAGAATTATTTCAGCAGCAAGGCGAAACAGACGGTTACCAAAATGCCGTAAATAGAATTAAACAGCTTTAAAATAATACACCGAAATAAATTTATTTCGTATCTTGAACTTCCAGCGACTTAATCATTTTCTCAACAGCGGGCAAAAACAGCTCATACTTTCCCGCTTCAGACACATAAGTAACAAAATAAGCCTTGTCATTTTTTAGCGTCCAAACCTCTAACTTTTTCAACTCTTGATTCCCTTTCTTTGTTGTATAAACAACTCTATACCCGTTTTTGCCTGCCAGAGTAGATTGACCCTCTTGGATTATCTTAGCATTTTTATCTAACTTCGGTATTTCTTGCTTAGATAACTTCGTATATTCATCAAGGGTTTGATTGTCCGTTTTTTCAACTTCGACAATCAGCCGTTCTTGAAAATCGGCTTCGCTTTCTTTAGGTGAAATGAATTGAACAACCTCTTTGGTAATTACGTTAAGCTCTTCTTGTTTGTCCCAATTGTCAGGATATTTAATCTTGATTCCTTGGGCTGTATTGTCATAACTCAGAAGATTAGTGTCGAATCCAAAGAATTTTCTAATTTCTGGTGTAAATAATGATACTATACCAAATACGACGGCCAAAAAAGCCCCCAACAAACCTATTTTATGATCTCGTGTCCAGTTACTCATTAATTTCAATAGTATTTTATGATGTGGTAGCGTCCTGAGAGTGTTTGTCCTTGCATGAGATTTATGTTGGGTAGCAGTAATGTGGGGGCTGAACTATTGATAGTTTAGTTGAGTTTAGGAAACCTGTCATCTATAACGGCCAGCTTCAGACTATCTCGATTTTGTCAAGTATTACGGATGAATCTGACTCAAAATCACCCGCAATCTGTCGTAATCATCCTTCAACAAAACACTCAAACTCCTCCCCGCTTCCACCAACCAAGATCGAT
>JAUBOH010000491.1:0-4485 GCA_036700145.1 Microcoleus occultus BM001215366 | reverse complement strand
AGCGTAATTTTTAAATTACTTAACATACTTTGTTTTATTACCGCCTACTTACTTATGGCTTGCCATTCCTCATCTGAAAGCGATCGTACCTCCAAATCAATCCCAAAACAGCGACAAGCCGCCGCACTCAAAACATCAATTACAGTTGCGATCGCATCATCTCCGACTTCAGATAGAGGTAAATTTACAGGAATTAATTCCTCTCCAAAAACTTGATAAAACAAACTAACATCCGGCTGCAAGCGCATCGAACCGTGCTGCAAAATAGCATCGCCCCGTCGCAATTGCGCGCTACCAATTAACTTGCAGCCATCAGGCGCAACTAAATCCGCACCCGTCGCAGTACCAAAACAATTCGGATTGTGAATGTAACCCCGTTTAGCTTCCCCGTAGTGCAAATCCACACCCATCGCCCTCCAACCCTCAATCAAAAACTCGCAAATAGTGTGATAAGCTTTCAGACGGCTGCTGTCAAATCCTGACGCCACAACCGCATAAGTTAAATCTCCTTGGTGGAGCACGGCGCGCCCGCCGCTGGGCCTCCTCACCAACTCTACAGCCATTCCCTGCCAAGATAGCTGCTGCCAAAACTCCGGCCACCGGCGCTGGTGGTAGCCCAAGGAAATCGCCGCCGGTTCCCAAGTGTAAAATCGCAGAGTTGGCCCAATTTTGCCCGCCAGATGCTGTTCCAGCAGCCATTGGTCGATCGCCATCTGCACGTTACCAGACGCTTGCAGGAGCGGAATTAAACGCCATACAGAATTAGCCATCAGTTCCCAGTCCTCAGTTTACAGTCAATAATTCGCAGAATGTTTTAGAATTGGTAACAGTCTTTTGAGCCTGTTTTCTAAGTTGGTGTATTTTTTGCAGAGCCGATGCTGCGAAAATAAATAGGAAAAATAATCGCAGAACCATGAGCAACAGTGTAATTGTCATTAACGACGAAAAATTTGAAACAGAAGTCCTGAAAGCAGAGCAACCAGTGCTAGCTTATTTTTGGGCTACTTGGTGCGGGCCTTGCAAACTCATAGCGCCTTCGGTAGACTGGGTGGCGGCCAACTACAGCGATCGGCTGAAAGTGGTTAAAATGGAAATTGACCCCAATCCGACTACTGTCAAGCAGTATAAAGTAGAAGGAGTGCCAGCTTTGAGACTGTTTAAAAATGCCGAGGTAGTGCTTTCCCACGAGGGAGCAATTAGCAAACAAACTTTAATCGGTTTGTTAGATACCCATTTATAAAGTTTTGAGTGATTTACCCTGTTCGTGGGGGCGGGTTTATGAAATTGTTAATTTTAGGCTATTATTGTTTGTAAAACCCGCCCCAACGCGAATTAAAATTGCATCCTAAAATTTTACCGTAAATTTTACAGTAAATTTTACAGTGTTCGTGGGGGCGGGTTTATGAGATTGTCGGTTGACGGCTATTATTGTTGGGTTTAACCCGCCCCAACGCGAAATAAAATTGCATCATTAAAATTTGCCGCCCAAGTGGGGGCGGGTTTACGAGATTGTTGGTTGACGGCCAAAATTGTTGGGTTTAACCCGCCCCTACAGAAACTACAATTATTAATTAATAAAAATATGGAATTTTCTCAACGTTTAAAACCCCTGCAATTTAATGTATTCGCCGATATGGATCGGGCGAAAACTCTGGCTAGAGCCGCCGGAAAAAATGTCATTGATTTGTCTCTGGGTTCTTCGGATTTGCCGGCGGCGGCTCATATTACAGATGCGATCGCACATTCTTTGTCTGACTCCAAAACTCACGGTTATTTGCTGTTTAACGGAACGAAATCTTTTCGGGAAGCAGCGGCTATTTGGTACGAACAAAAATTCGGGATTTCCGTCAATCCAGAAACAGAAGTGTTGCCGTTAATTGGTTCCCAAGAAGGCACGGCGCATTTGCCTTTGGCTGTACTCAACCCCGGAGATTTTGCTTTGCTGCTCGATCCGGGCTATCCTTCCCACGCGGGCGGTGTGTATTTGGCGGGAGGGCAAATTTACCCGATGCCGCTACTAGCAGAAAATGCGTTTTTGCCGGTATTTGAAGATATTCCGACGGAGGTGCTGGCTCAGTCGAAGATGATGGTTTTGAGCTATCCTCACAATCCTACAACTGCGATCGCCCCTTTAGCCTTTTTTGAGAAAGCCGTGGCTTTTTGTCGGGAACATCGGCTGGTTTTGGTGCACGATTTTCCTTATGTGGATTTGGTTTTTGACGATTCTGTAGGGGCGGTGCCCCCGTGCCCGCCCTCTGGGAGCGAGGAAAACCGAAAATTGATGGCGCCGTCTATCTTTGAAGCCGATCGCGATAAAAGCGTGTCGATCGAGTTTTTCACACTCTCCAAGTCGTACAATATGGGTGGTTTTCGAGTCGGATACGCGATCGGCAATTCCGAAATCATTGAAGCCCTGCGACAGGTAAAGGCCGCCGTAGACTTCAATCAATACCAAGGAATCTTGAACGGAGCGATCGCCGCATTAACAGGCCCACAAGATACCGTCACAACCAGCGTCCAAACCTTCAGAAAACGGCGGGATGCCTTTGTAAACGCGCTGCAGGGCATCGGCTGGCTAGTGCCGGTACCCCCGGCCACGATGTACGTCTGGGCGAAACTGCCGGAACAAGCGGCCGCTTGTTCCGTGAAATTTTGCACCCAGCTAGTACAAAATACGGGAGTCGCAGCTTCCCCCGGTGCCGGTTTCGGCAAATCAGGAGAAGGTTACGTGCGATTTGCCTTAGTCGAGTCGCCAGAAATTTTGGAAGCAGCAGTCAGAAAAATTGCTGAGTTTCTCAGTTGAGTACACTCTACAAGCGCGCTCGATCGCCCTTGTAGGGACACGGCACTGCCGTGTCCCGATTATGCTTGTACCTACTTACGTGAAAAGTGCTGTACGTGTCAACTTAACCTGAAACACGGCTCTTAGACTTAAGTCCACGGGACTTTCGCTCCATCGGCAGGGGTTTTAACCCCTTCGGGACTGGGGGTTTGACCTGGAAAGTTGACATTAATGGGCCAGGCCTGAGTCCTTACCCGCAGCTCAAGATGGGTGCAATTTCTGAACTATTGTCATTTCTACCTAAAGGAATAGATATTTCCACGGAGTATCGGTCAGAATTTATGTTGAGAAATGTTAACGCGAAGCATCTTGGGAATTGCCCGGGACGCTCACCCACTCTAAAAATCCTTGAAATGAATTCTGTCGCGGCAGCGATTGTTCCGTAGCGGCGATCGCGCATCCCAAAAATACCACGCTTCCCAAAATCGCCAGCAGCGGAAAATGTTTACCCATACCAAAGTCGCGCTGAAGGCGAGCTAGCGGCCTGCTCTCGCGCCTGAGCATCTTTCCCACCGTCAGTTGTTTGAGAGTAAAAGGATCGCGGACAAAATGACCGCTCCAGCTAATTACCATATGAGAATGGCAGTGGGGACAGGTGAATAGTCCGCTGACCATTCCGACTGGGCCCACGACGCTGGAACGGTGGCAAATCGGGCAAGTGACAGAATGAGTGTTATAGGTGGGAGCGTTCATAACTGTTTTTCTTGAGTAAAAAACCAACAACCAATTGAGAGCCTGCGTTAACGCCTACGGCATAGACCTTTATAGGCACTTTTCCTTAATTCCTAGTTTACCGCTCGGATCGGGTCGATCGGAGCTCATTGCTTTGGAAAACTTTCAAATTGCCAATCCCGCAACGAGTGCAAGTCGGGAACACAGGTGAGATTGTATTGCAGCGGAGTAACGGTTATCTTGTTGTCGCGAACAGCTTGTACGTCTGTAGGAATATCATGCGGCACCGCCGAATCCGGGGTTTCTTCCACATCTTCTAACAATTCCCCAGCCAGCCAATAATAAGTTTTGCCGCGCGGATCGGTGCGCTTTTGAAATATATCGAAATAGCGGCGAATGCCTTGACGGGCGATCGCAACTCCGGTAATTTCTGCCTGTGAGACTGCTGGTATGTTGACATTCAACAGCATCGGTTTGGGTGTTGGCTGTTTTTCCAGTCTCGCCAGCAACGTGACAGCAAAATTCACCGCTGGCCCAAATTCCTGCGAAGTATAGCTGGCGAGGCTGAAAGCAATGCTGGGAATGCCTTCCATAATTCCTTCCATTGCTGCTGAAACCGTACCCGAACAGATGATGTCCGTGCCTAAATTCGGCCCGTGGTTGACCCCGGAAAGGACAAAATCCGGCGGTTTGTCAAGTAAAGCCCACAAAGCTAGTTTCACGCAGTCGGCGGGAGTGCCCGAACAAGCCCAAGCTGTGACGGCGGGGTCAAAGATAGATTCGACTATTTCGGCGCGGATGGGTTGGTGCAGCGTCAGGCCGTGACCCGTAGCGGAGCGCTCTCTGTCGGGACAAACTACGCTTACGTCGTGGCCCGCGGCGGCGAGAGCGTTGGCGAGGCTGCGGATGCCTTGTGCAAAGATGCCGTCGTCGTTGCTAATTAAAAGTTTCATTGAAATTTTTAGAGGCCT
>JAUBOH010000490.1:3241-4487 GCA_036700145.1 Microcoleus occultus BM001215366 | reverse complement strand
TTCTTCCTTCTTCCTTCTTCCTTCGTGTCCTTCGCGTCTTCGCGGTTCAATATTCCTTCTTCCTTCTTCCTTCTTCCTTATGATTGAATCTCTGCTAAATAATGAAACCAAAATACATTCGCCACCGTGCTCCGAAGCAATCGCCCAGCGACTGTTATCAACCTATGGTTCACCGCTTTATGTGTATCAAGCCGAGATTCTCCAGCAGACGCTGGATCATATTACGCGATCGATCGACTATCCGCACGTTCAGTTTCATTTTGCCACCGTCACCAACGGCAATATTGCTCTGTTGCAACTGATTGAGCAAGCTGGTTGGGGGCTGCACGCGAATACACCGGGTGATGTGTTTTTGGGACTGAAAGCGGGTTTTACGGGCTCGCGCATTGTCTACACCGGCAGTAACCTCAACCGGGATGATATTCAGCAACTGATTGAATGGAAGATCGATCGATTTAACTTTGATAGTCTGTCGCAACTCCAGAATTTCTGCGAATATACACGCAGTCAACCGCGATTAATCCGTCCCGAAATCGGACTCCGGCTCAATTCACCGGAATTGACAGGAGACAGCCGAATCGGAGTGCGTCCCGCTGAATTTGCAAAAGCCTGCGAAATCGCCCAGGAACATGGTTTAAAGATTACTGGACTGCATTTTTATCGAGGGACGGGAACCAACGCCACGGGTGCTTTTACCCAGGCGATCGATCGCCTAATTGCGATCGCCCAACAGTTACCCGATTGGAAAACTCTCGATTTTGGCGGCGGTTTTGGCTATCCCTATCGAGGCGGTACGGTGTTTGACTGGGAGGAGTTTGGTGCGGCGATTACTCAACGACTGAGTGCGCTATCTCGCCCGATCGAATTGGTGATTGAACCGGGACGATCGGCGATCGCAGGTTGTGGTACTTTACTAGCAAAAGTCGTGTCTGTGAAGTGGTTGGGCCATCGGCAAATAGTCGGAGTCGATACCACTGTAGCAAATCTTTCGGTGCCTGCGGTGCACGGAGGCTATCGGGCGATCGCAACTTGGGAAACGGCTGATGTATCGCGATACGAAACCGATATTTGCGGCAACACGACTTATTCGCGGGATTATTTGGGGCGCAACTGTTGGCTACCGAAACTGCAAATTGGAGATAATCTCACCATTTTGGATTGCGGCGCTTACGGTTATGCGATGTCGTCCCATTTTCTGCACCGCCCGCGCCCTGCTGAGGTGTTGATTGATGCTAAGGGCGATCGA
>JAUBOH010000490.1:2009-3141 GCA_036700145.1 Microcoleus occultus BM001215366 | reverse complement strand
TGGCTGCAACGCTGGCAAACAGTGAACGGAACAGTAGAAAAACTGCTCCCTACACCTCGCCAAGAAGCTTTACCAGCAAGCATCGATCCCGAAGTTAGCGCCTACAGTTTCGATCGCGCAATCATCTGTGACAGCGACGAAATCGCCCAATTCCTGATTGCCAACAACGTCCATTTTGAGAACAACTGCGCCATTCTCAGCATCAGCGGCTATCCCCAAAGCATCTTCGACACAGTAATCGAAATGCTGCGACGCAATGCGGATCTGAAAGTCTATGCGCTGCACGATGCGAACCCTGCTGGCGTTAGTTTAGTGCATCAATTACGAACCAGTCCAAACTGGTTTGCAAATCAAGCCGTCACAATTTTTGATTTAGGCATTTCTCCCCGTCAAATCTTGGAAACTCGCGATATGTTTGTGCAGCAATCTCCAACAATGGCACAAAGCGCTCGTCAATTACCCGACGCAGTGAGGCAAAATTTAACAGCAGAAGAATTAGCTTGGCTGGATGCAGGAAATTTTGTGGAATTGGAATCTTTTACGCCGCAGCGGTTGTTGCGCGTGGTGAATTATGGACTTGCTCAGAGTGGAGATCCGCAGAGCAACGATGGCTTAATATTGGCCGGTGGTGCGGCCTATGGCGGCGGCTACGTGTTTGTCTCCGATAGTTTCGGTTAACGGGCGGGGGTAGGCACGGGGGCACTACCCCTACAAAAGAATCAAACCGTAGGGGCGGTGCCAAGAGTGCCCGCCCTCTTTCCGATAGTTTCTGAATACTCGCATACAGCCAAAGAAACCGGGTTTTTAGCAGAATCTGGGTTGTCATCAAATATTATCGAAAAAACCCGGTTTCTGACTATCCCTAAGTTCTATCAAACTAATCAGGAATAACCAAAATGGACATGAAATGCGTCAAGTGTAATACTAACAGCTCTTTGAGCCATCGCATCAAACACAATGGTCGCTGTAGAAACTGTTATCATCCGTTTGTATTTGAACCCACTAGCCCCAGGGATAAAAAGTTGCTAATTAGCGATCGACTGTTCAAAGATGCGATCGCAGATATTTCCAGCCAAAATATGTTATTCTTCACCCCAAAACAGTTTTTACATCTGATAGACAAACAACTCCA
>JAUBOH010000490.1:0-1909 GCA_036700145.1 Microcoleus occultus BM001215366 | reverse complement strand
CGCTGGCAAACGGCGAATGGCACATTAGAAAAACTCCTGCCTACTCCCGCTCAAAATACTTTGCCAGCAACCATAGATTCAGAGATTATCACCTGTGTCATTATTTGTCAAAGTAACGAAATCGCTCAATTTCTCATTGCCAACAACGTCGATTCTACAAACAACTGTACCATTCTCAGCATCAATGGCTATCCCCAAAGCATCTTCGACAACGCGATGGAAATACTGCGCCACAATGCCGATATAAAACTTTATGCACTGCACGATGCGAGTCCTGCTGGCGTTGATTTAGCCAATCAACTGCGAACAAATCCAAATTGGTTTGCGAATCAAGATATCAAGATTTTTGATTTGGGTATTTTTCCCCATCAAGTCTTAGAAAATCGCGATATGTTTGTGCAAAATTATAAAACAATGGCAGAAGCATCCCGTAAACTTCCCTACAAAGTTCGACTAGACTTAACATTAGAAGAAATGGCGTGGTTGGATGCGGGCAATTTTGTAGAACTCGAATCTTTGGAACCACCGCGATTGTTGCGAATCGTCAATTCTGGACTGGCTATGAGCACAGATTCGCAGAGTAACGACGGCTTAATGCTAGAGCATAGTCCCGTACATGATAGTGTCGGATTTGCTGGTGAGTATGTGTTTAACCCAACTAAGATAGTCAATAAAAAGATTCCATTCGCCGATGAGTTGTTCCAGAATGCGATCGGAGATATTTCTAGCAAAAATATGTTATTCTTCACGTCCAAACAGTTCTTGCATTATATTGACAAACAGCTTAAATGGCCAGCTTCAGTTGGTCAATGGATATGGATTGCTTTTTACTTAACGTTGCTAGTTATTGTAGGAACGTTTGGCGCGATTCTTCTAGTACCTATCTTTTTTCTGATTCCTATTTTTGAACTTTTGAAAATAACCTTCTTAATTCCGTTTGTTATTTACAATGCTTCTTGTATCTGGTCGTTTCGTGAAGGTAGCAGATCTCTGCACCAAGGTATTCGCGACAGAAGACTCAATGCTGCTAACCTACAAGTTTTAGGGGGACTTATTGTAGTGATAGGCATTTCCATCAGCCTGAGTAATTCTTCGGTTGTCGGATGCGTCATAGTGATTTTGCTAGGTATATATTCCTGCTGGATCGGCATCTCACAAAAACGTTATCTAGAGACAGTTAATGAAGAACTTTTCACTAATGAATTGCAGATTAATCAATGGCTGCAACGCTGGCAAAGGGCGATGGGAAGGATAGAAAAACTGTTACCTACTCCTCGCCAAAATGCTTTACCTGTCACTATCGATCGCGAAATTAGCGCCTACAGTTGCGATCGGGCAATTGTATGTGACAGCGACGAAATTGCCCAATTCCTGATTGCCAACAACGTCGATGTTGAGAACAACTGCGCCATTCTCAGCATCACTGGCTATCCCCAAAGCATCTTCGATACTACGATGAAAATGCTGCGCCAAAACGCCGATTTGAAAGTCTATGTGTTGCACAATGCGAGTCCTGCTGGAGTTGGTTTAGTTCATCAACTACGGACTAATCTAGACTGGTTTGCGGAACAAGATGTGACCATTTTCGATTTAGGTTTTTCTCCCAGTCAAATATTGGCAAGCGACAATATGTTTGTCCAAAAATCTCCAGCTATAGCAGAAACCTCCCGTCAATTGCCTTACGCCGTGAGGCTAGGTTTAACAACCGAAGAATTAGCGTGGTTGGATGCAGGTAATTTTGTGGAATTGGAGTCGTTTTCGCCGCAACAATTGTTGTCTATCATCAACTCTAAACTTGCTGAGAGAACCGTAGACTAATATCAATTCCGGTTGCAACGACCTATGATATAGAGGAGACGGCAGTGCCGTGTCCCTACCCCGATTAATTGTAGGGAAACGGCACTGCCGT
>JAUBOH010000489.1:0-4500 GCA_036700145.1 Microcoleus occultus BM001215366 | reverse complement strand
GGCACTGCCGTGTCCTCCGTTTATATCATTCCGATGAAGAGCCCAATTGATATAATTTACCAGCGGCTTTGTCGCAGTCTTGGACGCAAAAACCCGGTTTCTTAACGTCATTTCGCTATTACAGCTTAATTCCGAAAACAAGAAACCGGGTTATTTAGCGCATCGCGCTCAGAATCCTTTCTTAGTAGAGCGATTCTTCTTGGTGAGTTTCGATCGTACAATCAGACTTAGGATAGGCGACGCAGGTCAGAACAAATCCGGCCTCGATTTGCTCGTCATCTAAGAAAGATTGGTCAGATTGATCGACTTCGCCTGTTGTGATTTTGCCGGCGCAGGTGGAGCAAGCTCCAGCGCGACAAGAGTACGGGAGGTCGAGTCCTGCTTCTTCCGCAGCATCAAGAATGTAAGTATCGTCATCAACGTCAATGGTCTGGTTAATTCCTTCGGCTTCGCTGATGAGGGTAACTTTGAAAGTTGCCATGCACTAATTCCTCTCAAAAATTCAACAAGATTGATAATTTTTCCTAATGCAACCTTCAAGGCTCTATTAGCTTTGAGGTTAGGTCTTAGGTTCGTTCCCTCTATGATAGTAGGGGATATAAGCAAGGTTGCAACACTCATTTACAAAAAATTTGAATGGGATTAGTTATAACTTTTTCTAATTTCATCTTGATTGCTTATACCTATGTGGGGCTCAGCCTTGTGATACTGTTGCCGCAAGACTTACGCAAAATAACCGGGTTTGTGGGAAAAATCCTGTTTTGAGCCGTACAGCTCAAAAACCAGGTTTTTGGTATGCGGTATGTCGATCGACTTTCAGCAAGACTTGCTAGAGTTTGTCCCCACAGCTTAAAATCTGGGCGGTGAAACCTTAAACCCCGCACCGCAAGTCGGTAACTAGCTAAAATCTCCAATCTAAAATCTAAAATCCTATGACTCAAATTAATACTGGCTTTGGTTTTTCGGTGAATGTTCCAATTCGCGTTGGGATTGTGGGGACTGGTTTTGCGGCTAAGTTGAGAGCCGAGATGCTGGTAGCTGACGCCCGATCGAACTTGGTAGCAGTTGCGGGCCACACCCCGGAAAAAACGGCAGCGTTTTGTGAAGCATTTGGGGCCGAGGCTGCGGTTTCTTGGCGCAAGCTGGTAGAAAGAGACGATTTAGATTTGGTAATCGTCAGTACCGTGAATCGGGATCACGGGGCGATTGTCCAGGCGGCATTGGAAAACGACAAGCACGTTGTGGTCGAATATCCTCTATCTTTAGATGTATCTGAGGCCGCAAGGGCGATCGCCCTTGCGGCCCAAAAACAGAAACTCCTCCACATCGAACACATCGAACTCCTAGGCGGCTTACACTCCTCCATCAAAACATCATTACCATTAATTGGCAAAATTTTTTATACCCGCTACGTTACTATTGCATCTGTGCATTCAGTGCAGGAGCGGTGGACTTATCAACATTCGTTATTTGGGTTTCCATTAATTGGTGCAATTTCTCGACTGCACCGATTCACAGATTTGTTTGGAGAAGTGACAAGCGTTAACTGTCAAACTCAATTTTGGGACACTCAACCGGATTTTTACAAAGCTTGTTTGTGCAACGCCCAGTTACGCTTTGCTAATGGAGTTTTTGCGGAAGCTGTTTACGGTAAAGGCGACACATTTTGGCAGTCAGAAAACATTTTTACCATTTACGGAGAAGCAGGAACGCTAGTTTTTACTCCCGAATCCGGTCAGTTAATTCAGGGCGAAAACAGACGCGCGATCGAAGTGGGAACGCGGCGCGGTTTGTTTGCAAAAGATACGGATATGGTGTTGGACTGTTTGTTAAACGGTACGCCTCTGTACGTAAATAATGCGAGTAGTTTGTACGCTTTGAAGGTGGCGGATGCTGCGAGGCGATCGAGCGAGAGCAGGCAAAATGTGGTCTTGAGCAATTCATAAAAAAGCCGCCGGACACCAGATACCGGACTTTTTTAAGAAGTCGGCTACCTAACTTATTGTGTAATGCTGATATATCGAGGCTGAATTTTTAGGCGATCGATCCAAGTTTGAATTGCTGGAAATCTGGTTAAATCAAATCCGCCTTCGCCCGCAACGTGAGTGTAAGCAAATAAACCGATGTCAGCAATCGTATAGCGATCGCCCGCAAAAAAGTCATTTTTTTCTAAATGCCGTTCCATCATCCCCAAAGCAGCATAACCGGGTGCTTGTTTTTGTTGCAGCGCTTCTCGATATTCCTCAGCTTTGCCTGTCATGTACCAAAAGCGAGAAGTCGCAATAAAAGGTTCGTGGCTGTACTGTTCAAAAAACAACCACTGCATGACTAAAGCCCGTTCAAATTTATCACTGGGGAAAAAGTCAGTTCCTTCGCTCAAGTAAAACATAATTGCATTTGATTCAAATAGGAATTTATCCGGTTCTATTTCTAATACCGGAATCCGCCCGTTAGGATTTTTTATCAAAAATTCGGGAGTTCGACTTTCTCCTTTGAGAATGTCTATTTCGATCCGTTGGAAGAGAAGATTGAGCTGAGTTAAAAGCAAGCGGACTTTGTAGCAATTCCCAGACGGAGAATATTCGTAAAGTTTAAACATTTTTTTTTTACCGCAGAGAATACAGAGAGCGCAGAGTTGAGAAAGAGAGAAGTTTACAGATTATTAGTCTTTGTAGGGTGCGTCGCTACCAGATTTTCAAGGGAAATTGCCGATTTTTCGGGCGACGCACCTTACTATAGCAGAGCGGTTTTATGAATGAAGTGAAGAAGTTCACAAATTATGATTGTAGCATTGGCGAGTAAAGTCAGCTTTGCTACTTTCAGAAGTAAGATGGTTTAGGCGCTACCTCCTTCGCCCTAAATTAATCCATATTGGAGACTTAATGAAATTAGACTGGAAAAATCCTGATTTGAATTCGGAAAATATCGGCTTAATTTACGGTTTTTTGGGCGTGGTTGGATTTAGCTTGACGTTACCTGCAACCAGAGCGGCTGCGCTCGGTTTAGACCCGCTGTTTGTCGGTTTGGGACGCGGATTAGTAGCAGCTATACTAGCAGCATTTACTCTGCGGTTGACGCATCAACCGATTCCCTCAAAACAGCAATTTCGGAGTTTGTCGGTTGTCGGATTGGGAGTGGTTTTGGGATTTCCGGTGCTGTCGGCGATCGCCATGCAGCAAGTACCCGCCGCTCACGGTGCCGTGGTGTTGGGATTGTTGCCTTTGGCGACAGCGATTGCGGGGGTTTTGCGGGCTGGCGATCGCCCTGATTTCACTTTTTGGATGGCTAGCATTGTCGGTAGTACAACTGTTGTTGGTTTTGGAATTATTAGCGGTGCGGGACAGTTGCAGCTTGCAGATTTAGCGCTGTTTGGAGCTGTAATTGCTGCTGCTTTGGGCTATGCTGAAGGGGGACAGTTGGCTAAGACTTTGGGTGGGTGGCAAGTTATTAGTTGGGCTTTGGTAATTGTCGCTCCTTTTGAGGTTTTACCCACAATATTTGTTGTATTTAAACATGGGTTGATAGCTGCACCAGTCGCCTGGTTGGGTTTTGCTTACGTGAGTATTTTTAGCCAATTTATCGCATTTTTTGCCTGGTATCACGGAATGGCGCTTGGCGGAGTTGCACGGGTAGGTCAAATTCAGTTGTTGCAACCGTTTTTGACGCTCCTGGCTTCGGCTATTTTGCTTGGTGAGACTCTGGAGCCGATCGCCCTAGTCACAGCTTGTTTAGTTCTAGCGAGCGTAGCTGTGGGTAAAAAAGCAGCAATTAAGCGTGTAGAAAATTTGTAAGGCGATCGACTATATCTAATGACAGATGTAAAGCGTGGATTATGTCTGTTAAATACTACTAATTAACTAAACATTTAGGAAAATAGTAATGTTAGATATTGATGAAATGGGGCAAAAAGAAATACACGAACTATTGCACAAAGTGGGATACGGTCATCTGGGCTGCATACACGAAGGCAAACCCTACGTGATGCCAATGCACTATTATTTTCAAGAAGAGGACATCTACCTGTTTACAACGATCGGCATGAAGACTCACGATCTTGATGCAAATCCAGAAATTTGTTTGCAGGTTGAAGAAATACGCGATCCGCTTCACTGGCGCAGCGCGATCGTCAATGGTCGAGCTTTGCGCCTGACCGAGCAGGAAGATATCGATCGGGTAATGCACTTAATCAAAGAACGCAATCCCACACTTTCTCCTGCGATTAATCGCACCTGGATCGATAGTCAGGGACGTTCCGAGGCGATCGCAATTTACCGCATTGATGCGAGTGAGATGAGCGGGCGTACGACTGATGGAGTCAGCAGTAAGAACCCATAGGAGCGCTCTCGTCAACCGTACAGCAAACTTATGAGGCAACTTGTTGATCCTGTATGGCATCTCATTCACCTATTTGGACACTATCGAGCCAGCAAGTTTACGAAACCCTGTCAACTTCAGAAAAGGGACTTTCAGAGGCAGAAACAGCAATTAGAATCAAGCATT
>JAUBOH010000488.1:0-4518 GCA_036700145.1 Microcoleus occultus BM001215366 | reverse complement strand
GTCCCCCCCTTTTTAAGGGGGGCTAGGGGGGATCGGTCTTATCTGAACCGTATTGCGTTACATCCCGTACATTGCTCGTTGCCGAACTTCCGATTACCTCAGCCACAACTTAATAGTATTGTCTTTAGAACCGCTGGCAATAGTTTTACCGTCAGGACTAAAAGTCACCACATAAACCTCATCGGAATGTCCAGTCAAAGTATTCAGCAATTCTCCGGTAGCCAAATCCCAAATTTTAATAGTTTTATCCTTGCTCGCGCTCGCAATAAATTTCCCATCCGGGCTGATAGCAACCGAGACAACATCGTCAGAATGTCCCTTGATCGATCGCATTAAATCTCCTGTTTCCAGATTCCAGATTTTAATGCTTTCATCGTAGGAACCACTAACTATTGTCTTGCCGTCTGGGCTAATAGCAACCGACCTCACCTGGTCGCCGTGTCCCTCAATAGTTTTGAGCAACTTCCCCGTTTCTACATCAACAATTGTAATTTTTTTATCCTTAGAAGCGCTAACTAAACTTTTGCCATCGGGAGTGAAAGCAACAGAATAAACAAAATCTGTATGGTCGGGCAAATTGTAAATCAAACTGCCATTTGTGGCATCCGAAATCTTTGTGGTTTTGTCTCCGCTGCCGCTAGCAATCAGTTTTCCGTCGGGGCTGAGGGCGACCGACCAAACAGAAGCAGTGTGGTCAAGAGTGCGAGTTGCTTGTCCTGTTTTTAAATCCCACAACATGACTCTCCAAAAACCAGTTCCCGTCGCAAGTTTCGTACCGCTTGAGTCAAAAGCAACTGACCAAACGGTGGATGAATCTCCGGGAAAAGTGCGGATGGATTTGCCTGTAGCTAAATCCCAAATTTGGATGGTTTTGTCTTTGGAACCGCTGGCTAACATTAAGCCGTCTGGACTGAAAGCAACAGACCCAACTGCATCGGAATGTTGAGCGAAATTTTTGACTTTGGCGTTTTTCCAGCGCAGGCCTGCTTGGCACTGTTCCTGTAAGTTTTGAGCGGACGCATAGCTGCTAGAAGTGTTGGCAACTGTTGGTATTTGGCTGATGCAGCCTTCATAATTGCTGGCTGTATAAAGTGCTTCAATTTGACTGAGTTGTTGGGATTCTTGCTGCACTCGCTGCTGCGTTTCTTGCCACTTGAGATATCCGTAAATTCCGCCGATCGCAGCTAAGAGTGCTGCGATTGTTACCCCGGCAAGATAAGGATTGAATTTACGAGGTTCTTTGGGGATAATTGCTGCGGTAGAGGCGATCCTCTCCGTTGGCGCAGCCCCCGTAGGGGCGGGCTGCGAAGTAGGCAAATCTGATTTTCCGTTCAAATATACCTCCGGGGATACCGCCAAACTTGGCTGCATTTCGAGTTGAGCGCTGCTGGGCGGTGGCGGGTTGGGGTTGGGGTTGCGGTGTCCCTCCAAAACGATGGAAATTGCCTTGTACAATTTGGAGAATAAAGATTTAGGAACGACTAATTCCTCGATTCTCGCCGCATCTTCATCGGTAAGTCCTAAAACTTGCTGTAAGCGTTTTAACTCCTCGCGAGTTTCCGCAGAAAAAGGATATTCTTGCTGCATGGCTTCTTGCAGTGATTGTTCGTAGCGTTCGCCTTTTTCCCTGTATTTGCGGTAAGGGTTCAATACCTCATCTTCGATCGCCTCTGATTCTTCTGGGAGCAATTCCAAACTGACGCGCAATTCTTCTAATATTCTTCGACCGACGACTGTAATGTCACCGCGACTGCTGCTGCGCCGATCGACCTCTTCGCGATATATTGTCAGTTTGGGAACCCGCGCCCGCGATCGATCGCCAATTTTCCTCAAATCCGCTAAAGCTTCCGCCGCCGACTGGTACCTTTCCCGAAAATCGTAGCGCACCATATTGTCCAAAACATCGGCCAGCGCTTGGGAACACACCGCTAAATGCCGCCAAACAATTTCGCCTCTATTAGAATTTTTCAAATCCCGCAATTTCGGTAAATCGTAAGCCGGCAAACCCGTCATTGCTTGGATGCCAATCATGCCCAAAGCGTAGATATCGCTGTTGAGTTGCGGGTTATATTGAAATTGCTCGATCGGCATATATTCAAGCGTGCCAATCCGCACAGTTACCGGTGCTTGTCTTTGGGCGATGTGAATCTCTTTCACCGAGCCAAAGTCAATCAAAACTAACTTGTTGTCTGAATAGCGGCGGATTAAATTTGCCGGTTTAATATCTCGGTGAATTACTCCCTGTCCGTGTACAAACACTAAAATTTCTAACAGTTCCTTCAGCAAAGGAATCATTTTTTCTTCTGATACAGGTTTCCCCGGTACAATCTCTGTTGATAGCGAATGACCGGCCACAAAAGATTCTACTAAGAAAAATTCTTCGTTTTCTTCAAAATAAGCAAATAACTGAGGGATTTGGTCGTGTTGACCTAGCTTTTCTAGAACTTCTGCTTCTTTTTGGAAAAGACGGCGCGTGGTATTAATTAATTTTGGTTCGCTGGTACCGGGACGCAGGTGCTTGACAAAGCACTGCGGTTCTCCCGGACGGCGAATATCTTTGGCCAGATAGGTTTGTCCAAATTCTCCTGTTTCTATGACTTCAATGATTTGATAGCGTCCATCTAAAAGTTGGCTCACCATAATAATAACTTAGTTGCTCCTGGGCATTGGGCATTGGGCATTGGGCATTGGGCATTGGGCATCGGGGATTGGGAATTGGGCATCGGGAATAGTTTTTTCTTTTCTTATTCCTTGTTCATTATTCCTGACCTCCGCTACATCCGCCCTTACGAATCCGTTGCCGAACTTTCTGACCTCCGCTACATCCCGTACATTGCTCGTTGCCGAACTTCCTTCAACATCTGCCATACTTTATTTTTTCAATATCTGCAAAGCTTGATATCCCAAAAAGAAGAAACCCAAAGCACCGAGTACCGCTATCGTGTCCGCTAACACATCGACTGTGACAAATTCGCCCATTGCAATATCCTCTCTTGACTGATGTCTGTCCTCGGCTTTTCGGTCGCTGACTGGGTGAGGGGTCTTGCCCCTTGTTGCGGGCGAGCCGAAAGATGCTCACAAATTATAGCGCTTGAGGCGATCAAAATAACTTTTCGGGCGATCGACTAGCTTTTTGTTTTAATATTTTTTAATATTTAAGGAGACAAATCGTGCACCGAAATTTTGAGGTCAGTTCGCTTTGATATTGTTAACCCTGCTAATTTTTTCTGTAATTGTCAGTACAGCCTACACTAAGAATTTGCGCCGATCGGTCAAAAACGCACCTCGAACCGACAAAAGTTCGACGAAGCCCTCACCGCAGTCCACTGCTCAGTTCCCTAAAGTTTCGGTAATCGTACCAGCATACAACGAAGCAGAGAATATTCGGGATTGCGCGATCGCCATTTTGGAGAGTACACGGCTGTCTGTGGACAACCTAGAGGTTTTGATTGTAGACGATCGATCGACAGATGACACGCTGGCGATCGCCCAAACCCTGCAACAACAACTCAACGACCCCCGCCTAAAAATATTAGCAGGTCAAGCGCGACCAGCCAACGAATATTGGGCCGGCAAAAACTGGGCCTGCGCGGAAGCTGTAAAAGTAGCAACCGGAGACTTCCTATTATTTATCGATGCGGACGTGCGCCTCAAACCGGGCGCGATCGAAACCGCCATTAAAACAGTTGAAACTGAAAAAATAGACTTGCTAACCTGTATGCCCGCACTGGTTTGCGAGTGTTTTGCCGAGTGGTTAGTACAGCCGTTAATGTTCAATCACCTAGCAGTTTGCTTCGATTTTACCGCTGTCAACGATCCGACTACAGACAGTGCTTTTGCTGCGGGGCCGTTCATGCTATTTAGGCGATCGGCTTATGATAAAATCGGCGGCCATGCCGCAGTTGCTGCCGAAATTGTCGAAGATGTCGAATTAGCTAGGCGCATCAAACGTGCGGGTTTAAAGCTCGCACTTTATGCCGGGTCAAATTTGGCATCTGTGCGAATGTATCGGTCTTGGAGCGCCTTGTGGGAAGGCTGGACAAAGAATTTGTATCTCGGTGCTAACCGCAGTTGGGGAATGATGGTTTATATGGCCGCAATTATGTTATTTCTCTATCCTATGCCGTGGATAGGACTATTCATTATTCTGAAACAGCTAATTTCCCTCTTCCCTCTTTCCTCTTCCTTCTTCCTTCTTCCTTCTTCCTTCTTCCTTCTTCCTTCTTCCTTATTAGTAATAATTGTAATTTGGCAACAGTACAATTTGCGCCGTTTGGGTGCCGAGATTTCCGACTGTTCGACGAAATACTGGTGGTTTGGAGGTTTGGGAGGAGCATTAGTGGCCGCAATTGCGATCGGCTCTGCGATTAAAACCGAAACCGGTTGGGGATGGACTTGGCGGGGTAGAGCTTTGCAAATTAAGACTTAATTACGACTTATATCAATTCCAGCAGCGCCGGAATCATATAGAGGACACGGCAGTGCCGTGTCCCTACCGCGATCAATTGTAGGGACACG
>JAUBOH010000487.1:0-4566 GCA_036700145.1 Microcoleus occultus BM001215366 | reverse complement strand
GAGCATCAAACTAATATTGCTAAAACTGGTATTGTCGCAACTATAAACAGCGGGAAACCGGGGCCGGTGTTGGCAATTCGGGCTGATATGGATGCTTTGCCGATTCAAGAGGAAAATGAGGTGGATTATCGATCGCAGCATAACGGAATTATGCACGCTTGCGGCCACGACGGCCACACCGCGATCGCCCTCGGTACAGCTTGCTATCTGGCAAAGCACAAACACAGCTTTTCGGGTAAAGTAAAAATGATCTTTCAGCCGGCCGAAGAAGGCCCGGGCGGCGCAAAACCGATGATTGAAGCAGGAGTCTTGAAGAATCCTGATGTTGATGCGATCGTCGGCTTGCATTTGTGGAACAATCTACCTTTAGGCACTGTAGGCGTTCGCAGCGGCGCGCTGATGGCGGCTGTCGAAACTTTTGATTGCACGATTTTGGGCAAAGGCGGACACGGTGCAATGCCCCATCAGACTGTAGATGCGATCGTCGTTGCAGCTCAAATTGTCAGCACTTTGCAGTCAATTGTAGCGCGGAACATTGACCCGATCGACTCAGCAGTAGTAACCGTCGGCAAATTCCACGCCGGCAAAACCCACAACGTCATCGCCGATACCGCTCAAATTGGCGGCACGGTGCGCTATTTCAAGCCAGCATATCAAGGTTATTTTAAGGAACGAATCGAGCAAGTAATTGCCGGAATTTGTCAGAGTTACGGCGCTAACTACAAATTCGATTATTGTTCCTATTACCCGCCGACAATCAACGATGCCAAGATGGCTGAATTTGTGCGAAGTGTTGCAGAATCAGTTGTAGAAACTCCTGCGGGAATCGTTCCAGAATGTCAAACTATGGGCGGCGAGGATATGTCCTTCTTTTTGCAAGAAGTACCCGGTTGCTATTTCTTTTTAGGTTCGGCAAATCCCGAGAAAAACTTGGCTTACCCGCACCACCACCCGCGCTTTGATTTTGATGAAACTGCTTTGGGGATGGGTGTAGAAATGTTTGTGCGCTGTGTGGAAAAATTTTGCAATTAGCTTTCTTCATGGGTTAGTAGTGAGGACTTCAGTCCTCTCTTTGATGCGGACTAAAGTCCTTACTACAAACCGGGTTATCTCGTTTGAAATATATTCTGCACCATTTTCTTATCTGCACTCGCCGCCGCCTTATCCAATTCTGCAATCTCCCCCGAGTCCAACTCCCACCCCAAAGCACCAATATTATCCCTCGCCTGTGCCGCAGATTTAGCCCCAGGAATAGGAATAGTTTCTTTGCAGATGCACCAATTAATAGCCACCTGCGAAACAGTCTTGTTTCTGAATGCCGCTATTTCTCGCAAACACTCCAAAAGCGATCGCATTCCCGGCAATATCTGCTTGCACGCCAAACCTCGGATACCTTTAGGAAACGGGCCGTTTTCAGAATATTTCCCAGTCAGCAATCCCAAGGCTAGAGGACTGTAAGCAATCAATTTTATCCCCAATTCGTCGCAAACATCTTTCAATCCCAGTTCTGTCACCGGATAGGTGGAAAGTAGCGAATATTGCACTTGCAATGTAACAATAGGAATCTGGCGATCGCTAAACTTCTTATACACCAATGTTAAACGTTTTGGCCCGTAATTAGACAAGCCCACACCCTTGACCAATCCTTGCTCGTAAAGGTCGCCTAGACCGTCTAAAAGAGCGCTTTCTTGCCAAGGAGCGTAGTTAGCTGTAGACCAGTGCATTTGCACCAAATATACATTTTTGCCGAGGCGTTCCGCAGAGGCTTTGCAAGCCGATATCATTGATTGTCGCGTCAGCCTCCAAGGATAAGCAGCCAGCTTTGTCGCAATACAAATACTGTCTTGATTTGCACCTCGATATTGTTGAGAAAACAGCCCCAAAAGTTGCTCGCTGCGTCCGTTTAATTTTCCAGTTCCGTAAGAGTCGCCAGTATCGAATAAAGTCACACCGCTGCTGACACAAAGATTGAACGCGGCTTGCAATTCCTCGTCCATGCTTTCATCGTAGCCCCAAAGCAATCGGTTGCCCCAGGCCCAAGTGCCACAGCCCATTTTTGGCAGTAGAATTTTTTGGTTAGTTTGCATTTTTATTGATGGTAGTTGTTGGTAATACGGATATTTTATAGGAACATAACTCGCTATCCCTAGCCCCCAGTAGAGCTGTTTCATTCTGCCACGGGCCGCCAGGGACTCAAGTCCCTGTCTAATAGCATAAGTCGGTTAAAACCGACTCAAATAGTAATCTCTATTTTGAAAATTAGAGTTACACATATAAGCTAATCCGCACTTAAATCGCATGGTCAAATAATTTTTTACTCTTGTGGGGAGTAGGGGTTGGGCAGGAAAGCCCGCCCTCAACATACAATTTAAATGTACAACAGCTTATTCTGCACTAACTCTATACAAAAACAGCTTTGATAGAATTGCTACAGTCGTCTTTAGACGACTTCAGCTATGAGACAGGGGTTTAAACCCCTGTTGGACTGTCGGACTAATGGCACACCCTACAAAATTACTAATGACTAATGACTTTTTACTTCTTTGATGTAGTTGGTGCTGGAGAAGGTTTGCTGTTATTTTCCGGTTGATTCGGCTTAGCTTTCGGGTCTGGCTTGGGTGGCGGCGGTGGAGGGAAAGTTGCCGCGCGTCTCGGTATTTGCAGCGCTGTTCGGAATGCAGAAGACGGGAAGAAAGCACTAAATTGAGAAAGTCGATCGGCAATTGGTTCGGGCGCATCTTCCCACAAGCTTTCGTAGTAGAAGAAAGCCGCACCTAAGCCGTATTCTTGGACTGCTCGCACCTGAGATTTAATTTGCTGCATCGCTACTGGGCGATTTCTTAAACCTGCCATAATCCCGACTCCGGTGGGAATTTTTTGCTTTGCTTCTTGCATTTCTGGACGGTTAATTTTGTCTACAAACGATTCGAGATTGGGACGGTACACTTGCACGATTAGTTCGTCGGCAATATCCAAACGCACCCAAGCCAGCCAATCTTGCAGGTGATATTTGTAAGCAAATTCGTAGTAATTGGGAGAAATTGAGAAAATGGCATTGGGTTTGACTGCTTTGACGGCTTGATTTAGTTGCGACATAAAAGCGGTGATTTTATTAGCTCGCCACTGCACCCACGCTGGATCTTGAGAGTCGGTAGGAGGAGCTTTTTTGGTTTCTTTGGTATACAAAGCAACAGTGTAGTTATCATACCCAAATTCTGAGGGCAAACTCATGTGGTCGTCGAATTGGATGCCGTCGGCGTTGTATTGAGTGGTGATTTCTAGTACGAGTTCGGTAATGAATTGCTGCACTTGTGGATGAAAGGGATTCAGCCAAACTACTTCGCCGCCGGCACCGTTTGATGTTTGGCTGCCGTCTTGTTTTTGTGTCAGCCAATCGGGATTGTTTAATGCTAATTCTGATGTGGGAGGAGTCATGAAACCAAACTCAAACCAAGGAATTACTAGCAGCCCTTGGCGGTGAGCTTGAGCGATTAAATCTCCAATCATATCTTGTCCGTCTAAACCTCTGTAAACAAAGGGTTGAATGTCTCTTTGCTGGGCGACTGGGCTGGGATACATTGCATAGCCAGAGTTCCAAACTACGGGATAGATGGTGTTGAAATTTAACCGCTTTAATTGACTGATGGCATCTCCTAATTTGCGGCGATCTCTGAGGATGTCTTTGTCGTTTGTCGTCATCCAAACTCCGCGAATTTCCTGGCGGGGTTGTTGGGCGATCGCAGGCATCAAGTTGTTCGCCAGCAATACTATAATGAATGACAGGGCAAACAGAAGCGGGAAAAGAGTTTTAATCGATCGCAGCCAACCGCGAGGAATGATGCGTAATGTCATATTTTTGAATGGTGAGTTAGCTATCCAAACACACCCCGGCATAATTTGGTGATGAAATTTACTCGTTCTACAGTCTACAGGCATTTGTGCTGATTTGCGATCGCAACTCGACTAAGTATAATCTGTGATGCAGATAGCAGGTGAGAGTGTCTTGTAAAACTCTCGGCAATTATTGATTACGTGCTGCAAGCCTTTCTGACCGGACAGTGCAGCCTAATTAGGGGAGTGCTGTACAATATAGGTGCTGGAATATATCGATCGAACATCTGTAATTGTGAAACATTTAGTTTTAATTGGCGGCGGTCACAGTCATGCTATTGTATTAAAAATGTTTGGCATCAAACCGCTGCCGGGAGTGCGTTTGACTCTGATTACCGATGTCCTCAACGCAACCTATTCGGGGATGCTGCCGGGGCACGTTGCTGGATTTTACGATTATGATGAATGTCACATCGATTTGCGATCGCTCGCGGAATTTGCCGGATGTCAAATATTGGTCGATCGGGCGATCGCGATCGACTTTAGCAAAAATCTAGTTATTTGTCAAACTCGCCCTCCGATTAATTTTGACTTGCTTTCTGTGGATATCGGCAGCACTCCCGCGACTTTATCCGTACCCGGTGCCGCAGAATATGCAATTCCAGCTAAACCCGTACCCCAGTTTTTAGCTAGCTGGAATCAGTTAATTTCCGCAAGGCAAAACCATCCCGAAAA
>JAUBOH010000486.1:0-4575 GCA_036700145.1 Microcoleus occultus BM001215366 | reverse complement strand
AGTAGAACTGATGGGGGTCATCAGGAAAGCTGATGGGCCTGACTGCGGGCGGGAACAGGTGACAGGGGGCGATCGCGGTGTACCTAACCTCTAACGAACCGGAGCGATCGGAGGGGGAGAAAGTGGAGCGATCGGAGGTGGAGCGCTCGGGCTGCGAACTGGTGCAGAACTGAACTGCTGGATTTGCTCCTGGGTGAGCGATCGCAAAATTCTCAGCCCGAGACTGTCTCGGGAGATGGTTAAAGCGTAGGATGGCTCCAAATACGGGCGGAAATTTGATTTGTTGTTCAAATAGCTTTCCATGAAAGCTACGCTGAGTCCGTTGAGGTAACGGCGGGCTAAAGCTGGTTCGGGCCCGATGGCCGCTGGTGGTGGCAGAAAGAGGCTTTGAGGAGATTCCTCGATCGTCGAGAAGTGAGTGCCGTTTTTCATCATTACCAAATACTTGTTCGGCGATGTCAGCCAAGTGAAAGGTTGAATTTGTTCGAGCAAAGCGGGTGCGACTGTATCGGCACTACCTGTAACGATCATGACTGGAATTTGGATTTTGCTGAGGTTTGTTTCTCCCAGAATGCTGCTGGCGATCGGGTTGATGGCGATCGCAGCTTTGACGCGCAAGTCAGTGAAATTGTATTCCTTGCGCTCTAGCCCGCGGGCGCGACACTGCAAGAGCAGGGAGAGGTTCCAAGTTTCGTTTTCTAACTGACAGTCTTTGTCTAGTTGTCCAAAATTCATCCCTGCGCCGGCTAAGGTCAAAGCTGTGTAACCACCAAAAGATTGACCGATGACGCCGACTCGCTGCAAGTCGAGTTGTCCTCGGTATGCTGGGTCAGTTGCAGTCAAAGCGGTTAAATAATCGAGCAGCTCTTTGATGTCGAGGGGACGGTTGACAAATTCTGCTGGTTCTGATACGTCTCTAGCTCTGCCTGTTACCAAGTCTTGGATTTGTTGGGCGTTGCTCCCGGGGTGTTCGGGGACGGCGACGGCAAAGCCGTAGGAGGCTAAATGTTTGGCTAGATACTGGAAGGAAGTGCGATCGGAGCCTAAACCGTGCGAAATTACTACGACAGGGGCTGGTTGGGGGCTGCGCTGCGGCAGGTAAATGTCGATATCAAAGGTGCGATCGCGCTCTGGACTCGTCAGAGTTACCGAGGATTTTTTCCAAGTATACGGGCCTGGTAGCTGGGGCTGTAGCATTTCCCCGCTGGGAACGAACGGTTCTGATGCTGCTGTTTCCGACAATTGGGCGATGCCGGCGATCGCCCGATTGGAACGGTTGACTAGCGTCGTCAGCCCCTCGGCAATACCCAACCCGCGGTCAATGTCAATTCTGATGCCGTATGTCGGGAATTTCCGCAACACGTTGACAATTGTCAAGCCTTCGGGATCGGCCGCAGCTAAAATTAGAGCAGCTCGGATCGCGTAAAATCCCGGCTGTCTGGCTTTGGTTTGAATTACTCGGCCCAAGCGTTCCAGCAGCACTTCTCCTTGAGGCGTGTAGAGGAATTGGGCGATCGTCACGGCTTTGATTTCAGCGCGAGCTTGCAAGACTCTCTGAATCTGCTGTAGCTGTGATTTTTTCGCATACTGAGCGAAGCCGTCCAAGTTTGAGTCTATTTTGCCTTCTGCGGCGAAGAGTGCCAGGGATTCGATCGGCACTGATACCTCTAGTGGCCCGTAAGTTACGTAAATTCGCTCGGCTCCAAAAGCGGGTGATGCCGTGCAAATAGCTGTAAATGCAAACAATCCTAGGTATCTTGGGGCGATCGACCGCCGAGTGCGAAGGGCCGCAGTGGAGAGACTCGGAAACAGACAGTTCATAACTTTCACACCTAGGACTTCTAATCATTAGTCGGTGAAACGATGTAAATTGTTTCGCCAATATTTAATACCCACAAATCGCTCTGTTGCTTCGGAAATTAGGTTATCGTGGGAAGCATAGCCAAAAGAGCAATTTTCTGACCTGACAAGACTAGCTGAAATTTAAAGTTCTACGCCGAGGGGGTCAAACCTGCTGGAATGCCCATTGATTATTTTTTCAGCTATGCAAGATATTTGCGATCGAGTTTGTAACTACAGTCTGAGTGAGAGAATTTATGATGTTCAATGCAACTGCTATCCTGATTGACGCTTTTGTGCAAGAGCTGCAAGCTGGCTACCGCCGCACCTACGGCAAGTACAAGCCTGACTACCCTGAAATTATCGCCTGGGCGGGGACTATGGCTCTGGAAAATATCGCTAACTGCGATGCTCTATACCATAATGTGGAACACACAATGCTCGTGGCCTTGGTGGGACAAGAGATTCTCCGGGGAAAGCATATTCGCGAAGGGGGAGTGTCGCCGGAAGATTGGCTGCACTACTTGATCTCGCTGCTGTGCCACGATATCGGCTACGTCAAAGGTGTTTGCCGCCAAGACCAAGAAGCTGTAGGACTCTACGCTACGGGTATTGACGGAGGCATGGTTTCTGTGCCGATCGGCGCAACTTCCGCCAGTTTAACTCCTTATCATGTCGATCGAGGAAAACTCGTCATTGACGAACGCTTCGGCGGCCACACATTAATTGATGCCGAACAAATCAAGCGCAATATTGAATTAACTCGCTTCCCAGTTCCCGCTAGCGAAACTCATCAAGACAGAAACAATTATTCTGGACTCGCCAGAGCAGCCGATTTGATCGGTCAGTTGAGCGATCCCAATTACCTCCGAAAAATCAGCGCCCTGTTCTACGAATTTGAAGAAGTCGGCACTAATAAAATTTTGGGCTACAAGTCTCCCGGAGATTTGCGGCAAAATTATGCCAAGTTTTATTGGAACGGAGTTTTTCCTTATATTCCAGCAGCTTTGAACTACTTGGAATTGACCCAGGGAGGCAAACAGATTATTGCTAACCTCTACGCTAACGTGTTTCAGGTAGAACACGCTGAACCGCTCGCTTTCACAAAGCCGAACGCTCAAGAATTAATCAAATCCCGCGCCAATGGCAACTTGAACGGTGAAAAAGAGCGTGATCTTCAACCTTCTATGTCCGGGGATAACAAGAAATTTAGCGAATTTTCCGATCTAAATTTGTGAGGGATCTGCCCACCTAATTCAGTAGCTAGAAATGCGAGTCATAATTAGGATCAGTTTTGATTTCCTAGTTTATGGCTCGTTTTTTTGGTTAAAATTGAGCTTGATAATCTAATATCAGATATCGTAAAATAACCGTTATCATGTTGGCAGTCAAAACTTCAGTCATCAAAAAAATCTGAGGACTGAAGTCCTCACTACGAACCAATTTTATTATGTCGTTCCCTCGGATATAAGAGCAAATCTCAAATCTCAAATCAATCTGGCAGCAGAGAGGTTGCTGGCTCCTTTTTTTTGAGCTAAAATCGAGATTTAGAATCTAAAATCTCAAATCTAAAATCGATATGGCAGCAGAGATTCAGCAGCAAATTCAACAGTTGAGGCAGCAGCTACAGCAAGCTAGCTATGCTTATTATGTTCTCGATGCGCCGACTATCCCAGATGAGGTGTACGATCGCCTTTATCGCGACTTGCAACAATTAGAATCCGATTATCCTGAGTTAATTACTGCCGAAAGTCCGACTCAGCGAGTGGGAGAAAAGCCCGCCACTCAATTTTTTAGCGTTAAACACAATATTCCTCTCTACAGTTTGGAAAATGCTTTTAATCTTGAGGAATTTGCTAAATGGCAGGAACGCTGGCAGCGAAATGCACCCCCCCTAACCCCCCCTTATCAAGGGGGGGGAATGGAGGGAGAAAATGACAATTTTCGGGCAAAGCGGTACATTGCAAAATATACAATTAATCCGGCTATTACTCACGGAATTAGTCAGTATGTTGGTTCGGTGGAAGAGGGAAAATTGGCGGATTTGTGTTTGTGGCGGCCGGCTTTTTTTGGGGTGAAACCGGAAATGGTGATTAAGGGTGGTGCGATCGCCTGCGCGCAGATGGGAGATGCTAACGCCAGCATTCCCACGCCGCAGCCGGTGCATATGCGGCCGATGTTTGGCAGTTTTGGCGGTGCGATCGGGGCGACTTGTTTGACATTCGTTTCGCAGGCTGCGCGCGATCGAGATATTGCCGCACAGCTCGGTTTACAAAAGCAAACTGTAGCAGTTTCAGGGACGCGGCAAATTAGCAAAAGAGATATGAAACTCAACGATTATTTGCCGCAGATGGAAGTCGATCCAGAAACCTATGAAGTGAGGGCGGATGGAGAATTGCTGATTTGCGAACCGGCAACTGTTTTGCCGATGGCGCAGCGGTACTTTTTGTTTTGATGCGTTATACAATCTTGTAGATACTGTCTTGATCTGTCAAGGGGTAGCAGTCAAATAATTGGGGTCGAAAGGCTTTTGGGACTTGAAAATACCAAAAGCCAAATGCACCAACTTCCGCATCAAAGCACCAATCACCTGCATTTTGACCTGACCACGACCTAATAATCGGTCACTCATCGCCTTGAGTAACGGATTGCGGGGCATCGCTACTACCGCTGGCATATATAGCAACCGCCACATCGGTATTGACATTCATGAGTTCCTGAATGTCAATACCGATG
>JAUBOH010000485.1:0-4588 GCA_036700145.1 Microcoleus occultus BM001215366 | reverse complement strand
ATGGACGCTTTATGAGGACGATGGACACAGTTTTGAACATGAAAAAGGTGTCTGGGCAACAACTAATTATCATGTGTATTTTGAAGGGGAAAAAATAATCGTTGAAATTGCGGCTCGGGAGGGAGAATTTGCGATTTGCGATCGCGAAGTTATTGTGGAAGTTGTGGGGATTGGGGAACACCAATTTACAGATGATGGTACGGTGCGGCGTTTGACATTTTAAGCAAGGTTCTCAACCATATCCGTAGGGACACAGCACTGCTGTGTCCTCATGTATCGATCTGGTAGAGTTTGAGATGGAAAGGGCGATCGTATCAATGTTACAGATTTGGCAATGGTTGGTTACGGCACGGCAAATTAATTTGTTGCTTCTGATTGCAAAAAGATCATAAAATTAATGATTGGGATAGAAATAGAATGTCTACAAGAATTGAAGAAGTTAAGAAGCAGTTATCTAGTCAAAGTGAGCAAGAAAGACTTGCTGCTTTATCAGAAACTCTCAATTATGGTCAACAAGGTTTAGAACTTTTGATTGAACAGTCAATCAAAGATCAATCTGACAGAGTTAAACAATTTGCCTACAGAGTTTTTCGTGGTGATAACTCTTATTTAAGGGGAAATACACCAGAAAGCTTAACACCTTCCCCAACAGATGTTATTACTTCTCTGGCAATAAGTCCAGATAATACTATTCTAGTAGGAGGGAGTTGGCAAAAGATTTGGGTATGGGATTTGCAAACGGGGGCAATAATTCGTAGTATTGAAGGACATTCGCACTGGGTTTTGTCTGTTGCTATTAGTCCCGATGGTAATACATTAGTTAGCGGGAGTGCCGACAAAAATATTAAGGTATGGAATTTAAAAACTGGGCAGCTTATTCATACATTAATTGATCTAAGTTGGTATTCTAGTTGGGTTACTGCTGTTGCTATCACTCCTGATGGAAAAACCATTGTTAGTGGTAGTACCACCAAAACCATCAAAATATGGGACTTAAATACGGGGAATTTAAAGGAAACTCTACAAGATCCAAAGGAACTATCTTCCGTTTTGAGCTTATGTATTAGCCATGATGGAAAAGTTATCGCTTGTGGAAGCACTAATCATAAAATTACCTTATGGAATTTAGATGGCGGTAAACTCATACGCAGTATTGAAGGACATTCAGCTTGGATTCAATCTTTAAGTATTACTTCAGACAACACAACATTAATTAGTGGAAGTCGTGATGGTGTTGTCAAATTTTGGCAATCAAAATCTGGAGAAGAATCTTCAAATCAATCAGGTTCAGTTTTGGGTAAAGGTTTAGTAGATGTAGCAGCTACTATAGCGGGATTTTCATTAGGAGGGCCGATAGCTGTAGGGGCTTGGGTATTAGGTAGATTGATTATTAATGGAGCAGCTAATCAAGGTTCATCTGCACTACCTTTTCAGAATTTAGAATGCACCAAGACTTACCCAAATAATCAATCAATTAATTCTCTAGCTTGTAATGTAAATCAAAATATACTTATAGTAGGTATTTCCAGAGAAATTAAAATCTTTGATTTAAGATATAATTATAATAAAATCATCTACACTTTACCAGATCGGCCTGATTTTATTAGCTCTGTAGCAGTTAGTCCTAATGGAAAAACTCTTGCTGTTGCAGGGAAAGATTGGGTAACATTATTGAAACCAGAAACAGGAAAACCACTTCATGCTATTAAGGGATGTTCTTATCCAAAATTAAGCAAGATTGTTATTTGTGAAATTTCCCAAGCACTCCCTTGTGGTCAAGTTCAATATTTTACTGTCAAAGGTTTAGACCAGAATAATAGAGAGATGAACCTTAACGCTAAAGATGTTAAATGGGAAACTACCGGCGGTAAAATCGAACAGGGTTTATTTACAGCAGGTCAACGGGAAGGAAGATTTGAAGTTAAAGCAAAGATAAGCATTTTTGAGGCTTCTGTCACAATTACTATTATTCAGCCTCCTAGAATCACTGAGATTTCTGTTACTCCTTCTAGCATTACTTTAGAGTTTGGTAAAACGCAACAATTTACAGCACAAGTTTTAGATCAACGCAGAAATTCCATACCGGAAACTGTATTATGGGAAGTAAGCGGAGGTGGAACAATCGATCGAAATGGCAATTTTATAGCTGAAAGCAAGCAAGGTAAATTTGAAATCATAGCTTCAGTCAGTTCAATTCGTCGAATTATCCCAATTACGATTATTGAACCTCCGAAGCTAACAAAACTAATTATTATATCTTCAATACCTCAATTAGAGTTTGGTCAGAGTTTTCAGTTTCAAGTTAAAGGAGTAGATCAGTATGGTGAGAGCATACAAACTGGGAGAATTACTTGGTCAACAAGTAATAGAGGTGGAATAATTGACCAAACTGGCTATTTTATAGCTGTCAACAAGCAAGGAAACTTTGAAGTTATCGCTTCAGTCAGTTCAATTCGTCGAGTTATCCCAATTACGATTATTGCACCTCCGAGGCTAACAGAACTAATTATTATATCTTCAATACCTCAATTAGAGTTTGGTCAGAGCTTTCAGTTTGAAGTTAAGGGAGTAGATCAGTATGGTAACAATATACAAACTGGGACAATTACTTGGTCAGCAAGTAGTGGCGGTGGAACGATTGACCAAAATGGCAATTTTGTAGCTGGAAACAATGCTAAAGGTAAGTTTAGAGTAACTGCTACTGCAACTGAATACAATATCAGTGCTTTTGCTGATATTAAAGTAGTTTCTATTTTGAGATATTTATCTATTTTTCCCAATGAAGTAGCACTTAAACCTGAAGAAAATTTTACTTTTGATGTGATCGGATTTGATCAAGAAGATGAACCAATACAGATTAATCAAGTACATTGGCAATGTACCCAAGGAGGAGGAATTAACAGCAACGGAACTTTTATAGGAGGTTATGAAAAGCGTGAAGTTACGGTTAATGCTACAGTCGAAGGAATTAGTCAATCAGTTAAAGTTACGTTGCTCCCAGTTTTAAGACGATTAGAGATTTATCCTCAAAAAGTAGTAAAGCTCAAGCCTGGTGAATGCCAAAAATTTACAGCGGTAGGCTTAGACCAATATGGCAATCGAATAGATACTGGAAAAATATCTTGGGAAACAACAGGTGGAAAAATTGACCCAATGGGTAATTTTACTGCCACTCATAATGCGAAAGGTACATTTAAGGTAAGAGCTACGGTTACTGAAATATCTGAATCTGGGGTAAGGGCTAAACTCTTAATCTTGGGAATATACATGAGGCTTTTATGTCGTGTATTTTCATTGGTTAATTTTACCCAAAGTAATTTCATCTTCAAGTCTGCTGTCGAGCTTTTCAAAACTAATTTTAATACGGGTGAAAAAACAGAAGAAGCTGAAAATACAGAAACAGATTTTACAAATGAAGAAACCGATATCCTTGGTTTTGATATAGAAGCATGGTTACAGAAAAACATCTTTAAGATTGTCGCTCGGATTCTCGACTTGGCTGGTCAACTATTTATTAATGCAGCTAAGATTAGTGCTTCTGTTGAAGTTATTGTAGTTCCTGTATTGAGGCGATTAGAAATTTATCCTAAAGAAGTACAACTTAAGCTTAATCAGAATTTAACTTTTCGTGCTAAAGGATTTGATCAGCAAGGGGATCTGATGATGCCTGGGAATATCATCTGGCGTGCAACAAATGGCAATATAAATTCAAATGGTAAATTTATCGCTGGAAAAAGTATCGGCCAAGTTAAAATAACCGCCATTGTTGGAGAGATTTATGATTCTGCATTCATAAATGTAGTTGAGCATCAGAAATTAACACTACCATCATTAGCACTTCTACCCAATCCTGCACCTACAGAGACAGTTGATCGGGATGATGAACAAGATGATTTAGATAACAATGATTTAAATGACGATTTTTTTGATGGTCATACCGATCGAATTCATTGGAATTCTGTAGCTCTAGAAGATTATTTAACTGAGAATGATTTAGCTGACAATACTAATGAGCCTTCGGATTATATAGATGCTGAGAATGATTTAGCTGACAATACTAATGAGCCTTCGGATTATATAGATTTAGAAAACAATTTAGATTTGGAGGATTTTGAAAATAAAACTGATCATTGGTTTTACAGAAGCCAGCTTTTTTATGATGGTTATAATATTAATGATGTATTTTATTATAATTATACTGATTATTTAACTTATATGGACAATAGGAACTATTTAGAGTATCTAATGGATGAATAAATTTTTAGTTAAGCAATAAAATAGCAAGATTAACAGAGTAAACTAACTAAGGCATTAAATTTTAAATGCTTCGCAAACAGTTAATAACTACTGTTATAATATACCGTCCGGCAATGAGTAGACCCGACACCTACCCACAAACTATGCAACCCATCCAAATCACCACATTCCAAGCTCTGCGCCGCAGCCTCGGCCTCATAATCAAAGCTGCACCGATCGAACTCCGCAATTTAATCTTACTCAACATTATTCGCGGTGCTGCTCCATCTGGCGTGCTATTTTTAGATAAATTAATCATTGATGAAGTATCTCGGTTGCTGTCGCGAACCCA
>JAUBOH010000484.1:0-4609 GCA_036700145.1 Microcoleus occultus BM001215366 | reverse complement strand
TGAAAACATTTAATCATCAAGAAGTTTACCCACTGCCTGACCTCGTTCTCAGGTCGGTAGTTGTGAATTTCCCGGCAGATACGGAACATTAAGTCCTGTTTTGCTTCGGCAAAATTTTCATGATAATTTTCGTAGGAAAAGTTCTGATTTTTGGGACAGTTAATGATTTTATATTGCTCAATCTCCATGAATAATTTGGTAACAGCTTTCTGTCGCTCTCAAGTTTTAGACTGATGATTTTTAGCAGCTATAGCTAGCTGTTTGAGCCGATCGTCAATTTCATCGTTAGTGGCCATCTCTTGTTCCAAGGGTACTCAGAAAAATTGTCTCTAACCAGCGATTCAGGCCGCGGAGTTCCGCTAATTCTCTCGGCGCGAGATCCGCTGGTGCGATCGCATCCTCCTGCATAGCCCTCTATTCCTCTCTCAGTCGGCATCTGCGATTTTTATGCAAACTGGCTGCATAATTTACAAAAGTTTATGTATAGAGGTAAGGATACGGCACTGCTGTGAGGTAAGGACACAGCAGTGCCGTGAGGTAAGGACACGGCAGTGCCGTGTCCCTACAAACCGCGAATTTGTTGGTATTGAGGGCTTGGCGGTGTTGGCGGCGCACCCTGCAGGAGATGTTTGCGGTTTGTGTTGAATGCTATGATCGGGCTGCTCGCCAGCACAGTCAAATATTCCCACCTACATCCAAACTTTTCCCAACTGCTGCCGCTTACTCCGCCGTCAACCGCCCCAAAACCATGCACCACCAATCCCAGCAGCACCGCCAAAAACACGCGAGTCAGAAAAAAATTAAAACAGCTATTTTTTACTGTTTGACAGCAATATTTTTCTGCTGGATCACCGCGAACCTCGCTACAATTGCCCAAAACACAGGCACCGGCGGGCTGAACGGGCAAGAAATGAGAAATTTGCTCGATCGGGGAAACCTCACCGAAGCCGTCACCCGAATCGAACTCGACTGGGAAGAAGACTATCAAAAATACTTTAAACAAGACTTTGCAGGCCGCGCAAAAACCGCCGAAGCAATATCAAAAACTCTTTCCCGCCTAGCAGCTCAAACCAAGAAAAAACCAGCTTTAATTTACGCCATCCCGCGCACAGACCAACTAGAATTAATCTTAATATTGCCCGATCGCCCGCCAATCCTCCGCAGTATCTCGTCAGCCAAACAAAATAATTTGCTGTCAGTAGTTAAAGAATTTAACAGCGAAATCACCAACCCCGTAAAAATCAACACTACCAGCTATCTAGAACCAGCCCAAAAACTTTATCAATGGATAATTGCCCCCCTAGAAACAGATTTGCAAACAGCAAAAATTGAAACCTTGCTGTTCTGCGTGGGCGAAGGTTTGCGAACTTTACCGCTGGCGGCAATGCACGACGGACAGCAATTTCTGATCCAAAAATACAGCCTCACCCGCATCCCCGCCTTCAAACTCACAGACAGCAATTACGCCGACCTCAGAAACGCCCAAGTCCTAGCAATGGGAGCATCAAATTTCTCAGAAACGGCGAAGAAAGAACCGCTGCCGGCAGTCCCGTTAGAATTGAGCGCGATCGCCCGACAGTGGCCCGGTCAATCCTTTCTCAACGAAGATTTCACCATAGTAAACCTGCAATCCCAGCGACTGCAACAAAGATACGGAATCATCCACCTAGCCACCCACGCCGAATTTCGACCAGGAACCCCAAATAACTCCTACATTCAATTTTGGGACACCCAACTAAGCCTCGATCAAATGAGAGATTTAAAATGGAACAATCCGCCGCTTGAACTGTTAGTATTGAGCGCCTGCAGAACCGCCTTGGGAGACAGAGAAGCAGAACTCGGATTTGCAGGTTTAGCACTGCAATCGGGAGCAAAATCTGCCCTCGCCAGCTTGTGGTACGTCAGCGATGCGGGCACTCTGGCGCTGATGACAGAGTTTTACCAGCAGTTAAAAATCAGCACGCCGAAAGACCCTCCAATCATTAAATCTGAAGCTCTCAGGCTCGCACAAATTGCTGCGATCGAAGGCAAAGTGACGATCGAAAACCGTCAACTGCGAAGTTCCCGGGGCGAAACTACCTTGCCCCCGTCCATCCCCAAACTCGACAGCAAAGATTTATCGCATCCTTACTATTGGGCAGCTTTCAGCATGATCGGCAGTCCTTGGTAAGTGCGGCTCTTGACCAGCAGTGATGATACGCTGTAGAACATAGAGTAATTGAATATCTGTAGCTGTCGCTCAACAAACCAACACCAACCTGCGATCGATCAAGCGGGAGCCTTCAAGGGGAAACAACAATGAAAAAATTAGAATTTTTGCTACAGAAAGAAGGCGATCGCGCCTGGTTGCCCCTAGAAACCTCCGACGTGGAAATTCTAGAAGGCAAATACCGCGTCGTTGCTCGCATTCAGCACCCCAACACCGACATCGAAATTCGGATCGCCCATACATCCTTCGACGAATCGGCCCTGCAGCGGAAAGTCCAAAGCCGATCGGCCCGCACCAATCCCGAAGGATTAGTCGTGATCATTCCCTACACACGTCTCAAACCGGGAATGTGGGAACTCTCCTGCTTGCCAGATCCAAAATCGACACCCGCAAAACCTTGGCAGTACGGCGTTCAGTTGGAAGTATTACCCGCAGAATCCGAAACCTCCGAACCCCTACCGCCGATCGACCAAACCGAACCCACAACCACCGCCTCCGACGCCGAAAACCCAGTTTATGCCGATCGTGCGACCGGGGAAATCGCAGCATCAGTCGATCGGATACCAACCCAACTCCCAGCCATCAGAACACCGCAGCAGCCAAAACTCTACCAATTCCCGAGTCCCCCAACCCCCGAACCCAAACCGGGCGTCAAACTCGAACTCGCGCTCGATCGAGAAACCTTCGTCACCCAACTCGGTCGCCCCCTGATCGTTTCCGGCAAAATCGACATTCCCCAACCCCCCCAAAAAACCAGAAAAACAGCCACTCTCATCCCCGAATCCGAAGCGCTAGAACTAAAACAACTCATCGGTTCAGCACAACTGCAAATCTACCTGCGCGATCCCCAAACCTCAAAAATTCTCGCCCAAATCGAGCAGCAGATGCCAGAACAAGATCCCCCCTGCATCTTCGCCTGCGTCACATACATCCCAACCGAGTGCAAAAGCCGCCTAATTTTAGGAGAAGCAATTCTCAGCAGCGGCAGCGTCACCCTAGCCACCAAACTATTCACAATTACAGCTCGTTTAGAGCACCTGCTAGAGGCAATTAAAGACAATTTCATCGAAGAAAAGCATCAAGCCGAACCCTCCTGGGCAGCCTCAAAACCGCCTCGGAGCGGCACAAATCTATCCTTCCTGAAGCTAGTAGAAAAATCCTTAGATCCAGCATCCCCCGTCGAACCCCCAACAAACGAGCCCTTACCCCCTCAACTGAATTCCCGTCAGAACCCAAGTGCCGGCGGGCTAGAATTGCCCGCATTCGGTAACAAACTGCCCGACAGCAGCCGATCGCAATTGCTTTCAACCATCTCCAATTCGCCTCAAACTGCCGCAGGGGCGATCGACCCACAAACCAAACCTTCAGACATCCCAACCGCCCCTCAAACGGCCGAAATTCTGGCGATCGACCAAAAACTCGAAAACACCACCCAACCAGAAACAACAGCCCCAGAAACCCAACCAGCACCCACACAAAAAGCATTTCAGACCTTAAACGTCCAGAATAGATTTTGGTCGCGGCTCAGTTCCTTAGCCAGCAACGGCGAATCCCCCGAATGGCTCAAAGCAACCACCCTTTCGCCAACTCAAAAAGCCCCCGCCAATAGCAGCGACGCCACGATCGCCGTTGTGGAAGATCGCAGCCCAAAAGGGCAGCAACCCGAAACCGAGCAAACAAATTCCGACCCGAAATCTACTAGCCCCGAAGCCAGAGAATTTGTCGTTTTTGACGAACCCCCGCAGCCGAAAAAAGTTGCTCAAAAAACCGCAACTGTCGAAGCAGAAGCAACTCCCCCGACTCCCTACGTTTTGCCAGAAGACGACTTAGTACCGATGCCGGTTTTGGAATTGCCGCGCGCCGAAATCCTTGCGGGTACCCCTGTAAAAGTGCAAGTGCAACTGCCGGAATTAATGCCCCGGATTTACGTGAAAGTTTGGGTGTTCGATCGGCAAAGCTATCTGATTCTCGACGGGCCGCGCTGGATCACCGAATTTCAAGCTAACGGATTGGGAAACGTCCGAGCAAGTGTCGAGTTAGAGATTCCCTACGGCTGTATGGAAGTCGAATTTGAGGCGATCGCCGTCGAAATGCAAACTCAGCGAGAAAGCCACAAAGTCAGCGTTCACCGACAAGTTTTACCCCCAGCCGGGCCGAGTTTGCCCCTGGATAGTTGAATTGTCGATCTGTAAAATTAATAAAAATGTTTGTAGTGAGGACTTTAGTCCTTACAAATCCTAGGACTAAAGTCCTCACTACAAACATTTTTTATCAAGAGTAATTGACCGGATTTGATATGATATCAAATCCCGTAGCATCGGAATTAATATTACCCGAAATCAGGACACTCAAGATGCCGTGTCCCTACAATTAATCCGGGTAGGGAAACGGCATCTTGAG
>JAUBOH010000483.1:0-4609 GCA_036700145.1 Microcoleus occultus BM001215366 | reverse complement strand
CAGTTCGTCAGGGGTGCTATCGATTTCTTGGATGAGGAGTTCTTTGATAGTCATCACGGCATCTGGTGGAGGATTGATACTTTGATTATAACGAGTGTCGATCGCTATGAGTTTTGATGGGCGATCGCACTCCGTACAATCATCGAAGTGTTTGGTATTTAGTGCGAAGGGCAATCGCTCTTTTATTTTAGAATGTTGCTCATCAGAAAAAAGGGCGATCGCACTCACGCAGTACGAATTAACATAAATCCGTAAAAAAGTATAAAATCATGCTAAACTTGCTGTAAAAGTACAAAAATTCTTTTTACCATGACCTATCGCCAGATCATTACAATAGAACCCGGTAAGCGAGGCGGCAAGCCCTGTATCAGACGAATGCGGATTACTGTATATGATGTTTTAGGCTGGTTAGCAGCGGGTATGTCTCATGGAGAAATTTTAGAGGATTTCCCAGAGTTGACTGAGGAAGATATTAGAGCGTGTCTGGAATTTGCTGCCGATCGAGAACGTCGTTTAATTGCTGTGGTAGGTAAAGTTTGAAATTGCTATTTGACCAAAACCTGAGTCGCAAGTTAGTGCCTCGGTTAGCTAATATTTTCCCTGATTCTAGTCACGTTCAGTTTCAGGGATTTACAGAAGCTATGGATAGCGAAATTTGGGAGTTTGCGAAATCTCAAGAGTTTTGTATTGTTAGTCAAGATGCTGACTTTGCAGAAAGAAGCCGTCTTTATGGATCGCCGCCAAAAGTGATTTGGCTGCGGTGTGGCAATACACCTACAAGCAATGTGGAGGCAATACTGCGATCGGGATCAGAGGAAATTGAAGAATTTCTTGATAGTGCTACTTTGGATTGCCTTGAGCTTTATTGATAAAAAGGCGATCGCTCTTTCATTTTAGGCGATCGGTCATCAGAAAAAACAAAGGGCGATCGCAAGAATACAAACATCGCACTGTGCTTTAAAAAAAATTAATCGTCTGGTAAGTTCAGTTGATTCCGAAGTTCAAGATCGTATTTAGCTTTATCCCAATTTATGGCAACATTTTTCACCTGTTCTGGAATTAGACTTTTCGTATCTCTAAGATTAGCCTGGAGTAAATCAGCATTAGTAAAATCAGCACCGTCGAGAACAGCACCACTAAAATTTGCATCTATAAGGTTAGCACCGTTGAGGTTAGCATTGCTGAGGTTTGCATAACTAAGATTAGCGCCGCTGAAATTGGCTTTGTTTAGTTTTGCACCACTGAGATTTGCACTACTGAGATTAGCTTTATTAAGTCTTACATCACTAAGATCAACTCCACTAAGATTAGCATTACTAAGATTAGAATCACTAAGATTAGCATCACTAAACTTTGCTTTTGAAAAATCAGCACCAATGAAATTGACAGCCCTAAGATCAGCTGAAAAAAAATTAACTTTAGAGAGGTTTGCTCTGGAAAGATTAGCTTTAAAGAATTTGGCTTCAGTTAAATCAGCGTTACTTAAGTCAGCATTGGTAAGACAAGCCTCATAAAAGTTAGTTTGAGAAAGGTTAGTGCCGCTGAGATTAGAGTTGACCAATATAAAATTGGAAAGTTTCGCACTTCTCAAAAAATCTAAAACATGATTTTTTCGCTCTGTATCGTTTCCCAGTCTGCGTAATATCATCACTGTATTAATACGGGCTACTTGCCTTATAGGATTATCAGTCATTAAATCATTCAAATCTTTATTAAGCAGCAGTTCTGTTCGATACTCCTTGTGGACTAAAAGATTCGATATTCGGTCAAAATAATCTCTGACTGACTCCTCTCGTAAATTTTCAGATGCTTCCTTGTTTTCAATTTCAGCGCGCATCGCATCTCGATCTTTTTCCGCGCTTTGAAATCGAACAATAACTAATGGAATTGCCAATGTACCAGCCAGGAATAGCCAATCCCAAAGCGTCTTTCCTGATTGAAAATTTTCACTTTCTTTTTTGATCTTTATGAGTTTTCCAGTTCTAGGGTTTACTGCTTCTTCTACAGATGCCGATTTGTTAGATGTTTCCCCAAAGCCACTCCATTCAAAGTGATATAAAATCGGAAAAATCAACGATATCAGTAGCAATAAAACCACCAGTAAAATATCCCGTTTTTTGATTTCTTTCATCTATTTTGTATATAATTTAATATTCTCAATACTTCATACACTAGACTGCTCCATAAATTTCTTTAGAGCACTAAGAAACTTACCATTAAGATTGATAAAATCCTCCCACTTAAAGCCGCCAAATTCATCTCCCCAACCATGTGGCAGGAATACTTGCCGATCGTCTATTTTGAACCATTCTGCGGATTCGTGAAGCTCAAGACTTGCCACGAGGTTCGCAAAAGCGTGTAAAGCATCTGATGGTGTTACGATCGCTGACAGCTTTACTGTGTTATTAATTGTTAACCCAACCTCCTCACCTTCTTCTTGAGAATGAGGCAAAGATGGACATCTAAGAGAAATTAAAGCTTTTTCGTTATCAATTCTACGGATAAAAAAGCTATAACCTGGCTTATAGGATAGTCTTTCTGCTAACTCACCCAATAGCATAAAATTTTCTTCCATGATATTCACTGTATTGTTTATTGGATAATTATACCAACATTACTTGGCGTATTAAAACGTTTTTACCTACTTATTTAGGTTTCTACTAATGTGCATTGAATGATTGAGTTTTGCCCCGAAATAACAACGCGATGCTGTAGTTTAGGCTGGCAATCAAAAATAGTTCGCATGGTAAAGAATACATCAAGACTTTTTGTTCCTTCCGTACACCCATCATGAGTAATATGTTCTGTGGGAGCTATATAAGCCTCTCCTGGATTAACTCTCAATTTAACAACCGGATAATTGGGAAAAAGCTGCATGAATGCCCTGCCAATTCTTGAACTACCCGAAGTTTTACTAACTAAATTATCATCAGTATCAGAGACCAATCTGTATAGCTGATCAACTGATAAATTGATGAACAAGAGATAGCGCGGTTCAGATCCAAGATTGATCGAGATACGATGCAGCGATGAGCCACGCTGATTATCAATGTGGAGACCAACGCGACAGCTATCGCTTCCAACAGTTACAGTCATCTGGTTAGGAGCATTCCACCCAATTCTATACTCACTTAATTCTGCACTTTGGATACGGAACGTCTGAATATACTCATGAATTAGAGCGACCCCTTTTTTTACCCTCTCTGTTTGTAAAATATCCTTCAAAAACCTACGATCTTCTAGCTTATTTAGCTTTTTCAAATAATCTAAAATATTTTGAGGAATATTTAGAATACTTACATAAAGACTTTCTAGCTTCTCAAGCTTAGTGCTAAAGAGGATTTGTTGTTCCATTGAAGTAAGCGATCGCCACGGTAATCGAGGGACAATTGCATCATTACAGTAAGGAATAGAACCGCAATCTGTCGAAACACTAGCTTGCTCTGTTCCCGAACTTAAGAAAAGGCGATCTTTCAAATTCATGTCGCTATCACTGCGAACGATTTTTATTCCTTCCATCAGTTGATTCACACATCCAGCCTCATCGATCGATTCATATTACTATAAACTAAGACTAATTGCTGCGACATAATTTAATAGTAAATCGCAAATTATCAACACAAGAGCTAACTAAAACCTTACCCGCATCAGTTAACGATTCAGACTTTATTAAACCTTGATAAGCTATATCAGCAAAGCCAAGTGTTTCAACCCAGTAACTCTCAGCTTCCGAGTACAACTTTCCAGATGAAAACCAAGGAGAAGATACAAGTTTAGCCCATACAGCCGCCCCTGCCGAAAAGGTCAGTAAAGCATGAATCACCTGTCTGAGGGGACGGTTTCTGTTTTTCCAAGGAGAGAAAACCTCTGGTGAATTTCCATCTGTTGTGTAAAGACGCACATTTTTTTCTATCAGATTGATTTTGGTATGAAAAAACTCATGCACCATTTGTACGCACAAGTGGCATCTTTCTTCCATTCGATCGGCTTCTGGATCGAAATCTTGCCAAGCCCAACCAGGCAACTGTGATACAGAACCAGCCTTGCGTGTAGTTGGAGAGTAACGAGGTAAGACAGTGTACACCTTCATCACGCGACTCATGCTGACACCAAGTCCCATATCTAGGAATGGAAGCATATCCAAGCAGAGGCGGATTTCATCATGCCTGGTGCTTACAGCCGAAATATCATGAACATAATCTTTTTCAATGAAATTAAACTCATTTCCCGCTGCTGCTGGTTGAGTGATTGCTGTGGAAATACGAATTCCTGACCGTGTAAAGCTGTCTGGCAACCAGGTTATGCGATCGGATTTACGATCATCGATTAGCAGATCAATTGCTTGTTTTGTAATTTCTCCAAGATCGCTATCTTGCGTCATAGCCCCCGCTCTAGCTAGCGTAGGAAAACAAAGAAGAGAGCCAGCAGTGACTTTCACGTTTCTGAGAGGTTCTAAACCTAAACTCAAACCCCCACTCAGTGGTGAAAACAGAGTATAAAAATTAATTAGGAAGGCCTTAATGCTAGCAATATCACCACTGACGTAAGCTTGGAAAAGCGATCGAGATTTTGCTTCAAGTTCCCGATATTGCAAAAACAAACCGCTCAA
>JAUBOH010000482.1:0-4615 GCA_036700145.1 Microcoleus occultus BM001215366 | reverse complement strand
GGAACTGGAAGCACTCAAAGTCCCCCTTCTTAAGGGGGATTTAGGGGGATCGTGCAGTGGTCTACCAGCGAGATATACAGAGGGTTTCAGGCGATTGTTGACACGCTTTAGATTGTGGGGTAGGCCTCTGATCCCGCCCGTGAAAGCAAAATTGCCCGATCGTCAAAAACACAGGCTAATTTATAAAAGTATTTACAATAACAAAAAAGCAATGTTATTACCTTCAGAAACAGCCGCTCTCAATAACAGCGACTCCGAACCAATTTACGCCCCCGCTTCGATTCAACCCCACGGCATCCTGTTGGTGCTCGAATCTCCTGTGTTGAAAATTTTGCAAGTTAGCAACAATACTTTTGAAGATATCGGCATTTACCCCGAACAACTTTTGGGCAAATTTTTACATGAATTTGTCGAGACTGAGGAAATTGAGGCTCTTGAAAAAGCTTTATTGGAAAACAGCCATCAACGTAACGGTATCAGTTTATCATTCAAAATTCAAAACCGCAAGTCTTTTTTTCAGGGGACGCTGCATCACTCAAGTTCAGCATTAATTATTGAACTAGAGCAGGTTGTTATCCCAAAAGCTAGAAATTGTTTGAATTTTTATAACTTAGTCCAAGAGCCGATCGACAAAATCCACGAAACACCAAACCTGCAAATGCTGTGTCAGACAGCAGTTGAAGAAGTGCGGAGGATGATCGGTTTCGATCGGGCGATCGTCTATCAATTTGATGCCACCGGTGCCGGGAAAGTCATCGCCGAAGACAAAGTAGAAAGTTTGGCTCCTTTATTGGGACTGCACTATCCGGCTACAGATATTCCCACACAGGCAAGAAACCTGTTCAACATGAATTTAATTCGGTTTATTCCCGATGTTCACTCTGGGCCTGTAGAACTAATTCCTCACTGCAATCCGCTGACAGGTCGCCCCCTGGATCTGGCATTTTCTTTATTGAGAACAGTTTCTCCTTGCCACGTTCAATATCTCAAAAATATGAACGTTGGCGCTAGCATGACCCTGACATTAATCAAAGATCGAAAACTCTGGGGATTGATCGCCTGTCACCACCAAACACCAAAATATGTCAACTACGAAATAAGAACGGGTTGCGAACTAATAGCAAAGTTTGTGAATCTAGAACTCAGCTACAAACAAGATAGCGAAGACTGGGAATATGCAATTTATTTAAAAGAAATTTGCCAGAGATTCATCGCCGAAATTTCTCAATCGCACTGCTTTGTAGAAGGTTTACTTAAATCCCGAGATGAATTGCTGGCCTTAGTGGGCGCTACGGGTGGAGTTGTCTGTGCCAATGAAAATTTAACAACGATCGGCAAAACCCCGGACTTAGCAGAAATCAAAAACTTAATTGCGTGGATAAAAACTCAAATAAATAATGAAGTTTTTCATACAGATTGTCTCTCAAAACTCTATCCGCCATCCCATAAGTTTAAAGAAGTTGCTAGCGGTTTGCTGGTGCTTGCCATGTCCGAGATGCAAAATTATTACATTTTGTGGTTCCGTCCAGAAGCAATTCAAACTGTCAACTGGGCAGGTCAACCAGAGTGGTCAATTGAATTAAAACCGGATGGCAGCCGGCCGATATCACCTCGCACTTCCTTTGAGTTATGGCAAGAAACTGTGAGGTCAAAATCTTTGCCTTGGCAGCCGTGCGAAATCGAAATAGCCCGAGAACTGCGAGTTGCTATTACTAGCATTGAGTTGCGGAAAATCAATCAGCAGCTCAACTTAGCTTTGTCGGCTACCAAAATCGGATTTTGGGACTGGGACGTGCCGAAAAATCGCATTGTTTTATCGAGGGAACACGAACAGTTGTTTGGGTTAGTCCCGGGAACTTTTGACGGAACTTATCAAAGTTTTACAGATTGCGTTCACCCAGAAGATTTAAAAGGTGTGGAGAATGCTGTGAATCAGGCGCTCGTCCAGCGAACAGATTACTTTCACGAAAACCGCGTGGTTTGGCCCGACGGCAGCATTCGCTGGATTGAGGCGAAAGGTAAGTTTTTTTATAACGAAGCAGGCGATGCAGTGCGGATGGTGGGGACTGTGACAGAAATTACCGATCGCAAAGCTCAAGAAGTACAGTTGCGCCTGTTGGAATCAGTAGTTACCACGAGTAACGACGCGGTGTTAATTACCGAAGCTGAACCGATTGACGAACCTGGCCCGCGAATTTTGTATGTCAACCCAGCTTTCACGCGGATGAGCGGCTATACGCTAGAAGAAGTTTTGGGCAAAACGCCGCGCATCTTGCAAGGACAAAAAACAGACCGCGCCACTCTCGATCGCATTCGGACAGCTTTGAAAACCTGGCAGCCGGTGCGGGTTGACTTGATCAATTACCACAAAGACGGGACGGAATTTTGGGTAGAAGTGAGCATTGTGCCGATAACTGACAAAAATGGTTGGTTTACCCATTGGGTATCAGTGCAGCGCGATATTAGCGATCGAAAACAAGCTGAAGCGGCGCTCAAACAGCTCAACGAACTATTAGAAATGCGAGTTTTGCAGCGCACCCGACAACTACAAATCTCTCAAACAGAACACCGGGAAAGCGAAGCTTTATTTCGCTCTCTGAGTGAGAGTTCCCCTGTCGGTATTTTCAAAATCGATACTGACGGGAAATGTACCTATACAAATCCCCGGTGTCAAGCAATTGGCAGTTTCACACCGGCAGAAGCTTTAGGAAAGGGCTGGATGCGGTTTGTTCACCGCGAAGACCTCAAACTAATTCTGTCTATGTGGTCGGAATCGCGATCGCTAGATGGGGAATTTTCCTGCGAATTTCGCCACATCCAGCGAGACGGAACAATCCGGTTTTGTCGGCTGAAAACAGCTCCGATTTTTTCCGACAAATGTCAACTAATCGGTCACGTTGGCACTGTCACAGATATCACAGAAAGTCGGGCAATTGAAAAAATGAAAAATGAGTTTATTTCGATTGTCAGCCACGAACTGCGAACGCCGCTTGCTTCAATTCGCGGTTCTTTAGGTTTGCTGGCGGCTGGGGTGCTCAAAAATAAACCGGAAACTGCCAAACAGATGTTAGAAATCGCGTCGAGCGATACCGAACGGTTAGTGCGTTTGGTCAACGATATTCTCGACTTAGAGCGGCTCGATTCGAGCCAAGTTACTCTCGTCAAGCAGTGGTGCGATGCGGGGGTTTTGATGCGGAAGTCTGCGGAAGCTGTGCTGTCTGTGGCTGCTGAGAATAACATTAATTTGTCGATTTTGCCCGAAACGGCGAAAATTTGGGCTGATCCCGACAGGATCGTTCAAATGCTGGTAAATTTGTTGAGCAATGCGATTAAATTCTCGGCTCCGGGGAGTATAGTAACTGTCAGGGTTGAAGATTTGGGCGATTCCCTACGGGATAGCTACGCTTCACGGGTTTTATTTGAAGTCAAAGATCGGGGGCGGGGGATTCCTGCGGATAAACTAGAAAGTATCTTTGGACGTTTTCAACAGGTCGATGCTTCTGACTCCCGCCAAAAAGGAGGTACGGGTTTGGGTTTGGCTATCTGTCGCAGCATCGTGCAGCAACACGGCGGCAGAATTTGGGCCGAAAGCGTTGTCTCCGAAGGCAGTAGTTTCTATTTCACAGTGCCCGCACCGTTGGAAGGCGAAGGGGGAAAAAGTTTTGAAGTTTGAGATTGCTTTGCTTATTTTGTGGGATACAGCAGATTCCACGTTTATCAAGTACACCTCGGATCGATCGCCCTAGGGACACGGCATTCCGCTTCTTCGTGTCAACTTAAGCTGTCAGTCCGCCCACCCGCCAGTCCGCAGTCCGCCAGGGGTTGAAACCCCTGTCTAATAGCTAAAGTCCTCTTGCATAGGACTGATGAGTTTAAAAATTTTTCTTCTCAGTCCTCATAGCGAGGACTTTCGCTTTGAGACAGGGGTTTCAACCCCTGTCGGACTCTCGGACTGCGGGTTGAACGTTAAATTGACACGAAGAAGGGCACGGCATTGCCGTGTCCCTACTGCACTTCATAAACTGGGATACGCTGTATTTGCACTCATCGGATGCTCCCGTTTAAGGGGTGCATCTGGCTTGCTTAAGTTTTGTTTTGGTTTACCATGATTAATTTAAAATTAGGGTTTTAATTATGTCAGCAAAGCGCATTCTGGTAATCGATGATGAAAAAAACCTTTGCAGCGTGATTCAGGCTTGTCTGGAACATTTAGGCGGCCACAGGGTGCTGATCGCGCCCGAGGCAAGTCAAGGATTGCTTTTAGCTGAAACTGAAGTCCCTGACGCTATTCTGCTAGATGTGATGATGCCGAATATGGACGGAGTTACTCTGTTTGGTTTGCTGCAAAACAATGCGGCTACTCGGGGGATTCCGGTGATTTTTCTGACTGCTAAGGTGCAGGCGATGGATTTGAGCGAATTTGCTGATTTGGGGGTAGCGGGGGTGATTGCAAAGCCTTTCGATCCTTTGGGTTTGGCACAGCAAGTTGCGGATATTTTGGGTTGGGAACTGTCGCTGTGAATTGGGGAAAGTTGACTGTTAACTCTCAGCAAAGGAGGACACGGCAATGCCGTTTCCCTACCGTGATTATTTTGGGGTAGGGAAACGGCACTGC
>JAUBOH010000481.1:0-4659 GCA_036700145.1 Microcoleus occultus BM001215366 | reverse complement strand
CAATGGAAGCGGGTAAGTCTGTGACTTGGATTGTTGAGAATGTCCTCAAGATGGGAGGGCGCAAATTCTCAGAAGCCAAAGGGAAATTGCAAAATTTGCTCAATCAGTTTGAAGGGGAAGAGTAATCTTCAAACCCTTACTGCTATTGAAGTATGAAGCAGGCACAGAATTATAGAACCTTAAGCTTCTATAATTCTGTGCCTTCTGAATTTTTTCAACCTAGTGGCGGCAAAGGAAAAGTAAACTAGATCAATGCAAATGCGAAAAATCGACTTCACTAACTTTGATTCTTTCCGAAAGGCACTTCTAGAGAGTGTGGACGCTCGTGCGCGTGTCCTGATTGTGGCTAGACCCGAATCCGACCTCCAACGGATGTATCAGCACGCGCGAGGCGCATACGCCCGAGCGAAAACTACATCCGCCTGGTAGGTACTATGTTGACATCGACCTGTGCCCGCCAAATGATGTACCTCTTCCTGTCTGGTGGGAAGCCTCATTAATCTTGTTTGAGCACAACTGGCGCATAGGGCTTGAGCCTCCTGAAAGATTGCGATTCTCTGACGTTGTTGGTGACATAGATACTGGGGTTGAGTCAGTAGAAAAAATAGAGTCAGACACCGATAGTAAACCGCCACCTCAAAAACCTTTCATTCCCATCCCGAAGACCGAAATAGGTGGCTGCGCTCGCAGCGACAGCTCTGCACCCGCAATTTAAAACTTGCGGGGCGGTTCCTCCTATGCCTTGAATTTTTCAAAACTGTAAACGCCAAAAAACCGCTGCGCTCAATTGGAACCTGAAGCAGCGGTTTTTGGTAATCATATTCACCCAGGCGGTGGACAAATTAAATTAATCTCATGGACACATCTTACCCCACAGGGTCAAATTCTGCATCCGATTCCTCAGAAATTTCCAGCCAACTGAACACAGGCTCATTCGACATCCGTGACCATCTGGACAAGCTGACACCCGGCAAAGAGAAAGATAAATATATTTGCCCAGTGTGTAACGGAAACAACCTAGGCATTGAAAGTAAAACCGGGGCATACCAATGTTGGACTGGTGGCTGTAGCAACGCTGCTATCCGAGAAGCCATCAGGCCTTGGTCTGAAGTAGTGGCAGAGCGTGAAGCAGCGAAAAAGGAGTCAGGGAATCAAAAAACACAAAAGAAGGTGGTAGCGGTCAAGAGCCTCAGCAAACAGTCGGTACAGGTTCCAATGCCGGCTGGGATGAAACTCTTGAAACTGCCAACCTCGCAATGTGGCCCCGAGCCTCAAAAACCTCAATACCTCGCAAAAGGTATACCCGCAGACGCCCTACAAATCACCTACGTTTACAGCACTTCACAGGTGCTGCGGTTTGAATGGTTAGACCCACAGCATCTAAAGGGAGGAGATAAAACCTGCCGCCAGACTCACGTTGATGGCAACGCTAAACGGGTATGGACTAAAGGCGATTTACCGTGGCCCGCTTACGGCATTGACGAAGTAGTTGAGATTTTAAGCGGCGTACCAATTGGCGAACCTATTGCAGTTCTGATGCTTGGGGGCGAGCCTAACGTAGAACTAGCACGACTGCACGGTGTCGCAGCCGTGACGTTGCAGGGTTCCGGTTGGAATGACTCCGAAATCACGGGAATGGTTGAAGCACTGCGGGCAACGGGCAAAAATGTTGCTCTGGTGAAATTGCGCGACAACGATGCTGCGGGAATCAAAAAAGGTGATCGGGTTCAGTTAATTTGCGATCGCCTTCAATTTCCTTGTCTAGTCATTAACCCGGTTGCCATCTACCCAGATATCCCAAATAAAGGGGATATCCGAGAGATTTTGGAAAAAATGAACATTGAAGAGTTTATTCGGCGATTAGAAGCGGAAATTCACAATGCAGCAGCAATTTCAACTCCTAATATTTCTTTAACTCCTCACGCCCGTACGCGAGATAATGTAGTATGCCAGAAGTATGACAGCAGGAAAAGTAACTACATCCCAGATGCAGCACCGATTGCACTGCAAAACTTTGTACAAAAAGCAGAGGCTGCACTGTATGCCAGTGGTCACTGGGTATCCATTGGAGGGCAACTGTACCACCATGTCGGTAGTCATTATGAGTTGCAGTCAGAGGCTGAGGAAAAACGCCGTATCGGTGACTGGTTAAACACCTACGCTGAGGAGGTAAAGGGTAAATGGGTCAATAACCGGGCAAAGTCTAGTAACGTCGCTGAAGTTTTGAACTGGGTTATGAGTCGGACTGCTGTTGACCCAAACCAGATTAATCCCGACGGTTTGAACTGTTCTAACGGGGTGGTGAGAATTAATCCAGATGGCTCTCATTCACTTGTGCTACATGACCCTAAGCAGATATATACCTATGTCGGTTGCAAGTATGACCCTGGTATTGACCCGACAGATGGCGATCGCCTTTTGGAATGTTTAGAGCCGTCGCAACGTGAGGTATTTTTACGGACTGCTGCTGCTGCGTTGAATTTGAAGCTTGTGCGCTCGAAGTTGACGGGACGGGGTGTCAAAGGTCTGTTGTGTCATGGGGAAAGGTCTAACGGCAAGGACACGTTGCGAGCTGTGTTGGTGGCTGTCTTTGGACGGGGGATGACTGGCAAGTCCCTGTCTGACTTCAAGTCTTACGACAATGGCCGCAAGTTCTCTCTGGCTGGAATTGAGGGAAGCATTTGCAATTGGGCTTCAGAAAATACAGCAAAAGTAGACCTAGACAGCATTCAGAGTCTTAAACAGCTCATTGCGGGCGACCCGATTGATATTGAGCGCAAGGGCAAGGATAGTTACGAATACAAGCCTGCTGCTATCTTTTTTGCCAACTGCAACAAACTACCTTCCATCACCGGGGGGACGGCTGCAATTGATGACCGCTACGGCATCTTGAGTTTTAAGAAAACCTACAAGCGTGATGCTGACCTGTCTGGGGGCGAGTTAGAGGCCGACCCGCGTTTTAAGGATGATGAGAATTTTGTCCTTGAGCGAATTGCGCCGGCGATGCTTAACAAAATTTTGGAGCGGTTGCCGCTGTTGTTGACTGAGGGCATTGACTACAAGGCAACCCGTGAAGCCATGCGGGAAGCTCAGGAGGAAAGCCGACACTTGTGGCAGTTTGCCCGTGAGGTTGGTTTAGAGGTTCAGTCTGGCGGTCGTGTTTGGGTTGCGGACTTGTGGCAACAGTTGCAGGGCTGGTATGTGGAATCTGGGATTTTAGAGATTGAGGTCAGCGACAAGAACAAGCAAAAGCTGGTTTGGAATGAGCTTTCCAATAAGTATGATGCCCCAGTGAAAGCTGTAAACCAGTTGTATGCAAGGTTGTGCGAGATTTTCCCTAAAGTACAAATTCACCGGTATAACGGACGTGATGAAGTAGGGAAAAAAGGACAAAAATACTTGCTTGGAATTGGATTTGTGCAAAGTCTCAAAGAAAGTCACAAAATTGAGTTACCAGGGTTACCAGTAGACACAGCAAGGGTTACAGGGTTACCGAGTGAGTTACCAGAAAATACAAGTGAGTTACCAGAAAATATTGGTAACCCAGTTGGTAACCCTGTTGGTAACTCACAAACCCTTACACATAGGGCTGGTCATCCTGGTAACCCAGTTTCTTCACCTTTTACGGAAGTTTGCAATTTATTCTCTCAACTTACCGATAGCGATCGGCAAAAATTAGTATAAATGCTAACCCAGCCCAAGAGTATAACCGCCAAGAAAGGCCTCCGAGTCCGTTATGTCGGGGCAAAGTACGCTGAACAGTTAGCGGGTCTAGAGTTGGTGGTGGATGAAATCAGTAAATACGGTCAGATTACTTGTACAAAACCCGATGGAAGATTTACCACATGGCTTGACCCAAAGGAATTAGAACTCATAGTGGACTAGGGCGTCGGTACAGTATTAGAAGTTGACAACAAAAGAGATGTATGCAATTACTTGGCCAATGAATCCGACTTTATGCCCGGTTGAATTGGCGAAAGCTGAGATATTCGAGCAATAACATGGAGGTTATGGACAACAGCGACTCGACGTAAATCGAAGAGATTTTTCCTTTGTCCAAGATACCGAGCACGGTTCCCCTGCCAATGACCAATATGGGCTAAAGAATGTTCAACCGTAGTACGCTTTCTCAAGTCGAGACGACCAGTGGTCGTGGATTGACGCGCTCGCAACTCTTGCATTAAAGCTTCATCAGGATGAATTGATACACTACGTCCTCTTTTACTATTTGTGCAGTCGGAGCTCAGAGGACAAATTGCACATTCACTCGTAGGAAAATGAACAACTTTTCCCGGTTCAAATGGGATACTTACTTGATTGGGACAACTCATTAAATGCGTATCCCAATCCAGGAAAAAGGAATTTTTATCAAATCGGCCAGAATTTCTGACTGGCCAAGCCTTGCAAAATATCTTTAATTGCTCATTCCGCTGTAGGACCCAATGACTGGATAAATAAGCCCGGTCAATATGTAACTCAGTTAGGTGAACATTTTGTAGTCTTAAGTCACGTTCTAGGTCAATTGTAGCAGCAGATTCGGGAGTATTTGCGCGAGTCAATGCTACGGGAGCATAACAGTTATGCAGTCAGTATAAATACTCATAATAATTTAAGCTGCTGCTTTGAGATTGACACCAATCATTCCATTTAAGTAAGCTA
>JAUBOH010000480.1:0-4671 GCA_036700145.1 Microcoleus occultus BM001215366 | reverse complement strand
TGACAACTGACAACTGACAACTGTCAACTGTCAACTGTCAACTGACTGCTGACTATCGCAGAAAACTGCTGACTAGCCACAGAGTTAAAAACGTAAACAAAGCAATAAATTTCTCTGTTGTGATAAATGCCGGACTGACCGCTGAGCCCAAAAGACCTCCCAGCGCCAAGCCTATAACCAAGCCAGCCACAGTCAGCAGAACGGCCCGACCAAATTTTTGTTCCTTGCGATTAACAAAATAAAGACAAGAGCCGACCCCAAGAGCCAGAGTCAACTGTAGTAAAGAATCATTAGCCGCCGGATAAATACTCAGTCCGCCCAACCCCGCATATACCCCAGCCGGCCATAAAATGTCCGATCGACTAGGAGTATCGATCAGCCGCTGCAACCAAGCTGGGCTGCCCGACGGAGCAGAGGCGGTAAAGCTTGTGGGTGCAGGAGTCAGCCGCTCGGGAAAGCGGATGCGTTCGGGCACTTTAATTTTACCTTCCTGTCGCTGCCGCAGACGATCCATGAGGATCGCGTCATAAGCAGCTTCGATCGACTCCAAACGTTTCTTGTCACCGCTGTACTGCTCGGCTAGACGGGTGCGGGCCTCTTGCACTTCATCAAAAGAAGCATCTTCATCGACTTCAAGCAGTTGATAGGGAGTTGGCTCACTCATTTTAATAACCCGCTGAAGACTCTCGTTATAGAGCAATCTTAACAAGAGAGGAAAGCGGGGCGGGGGATCTCGCCGCTTTCCCAAAAGTTTTGCTGCTAGTTTTTAGTGCTTTTTGACAGGAACCAGCAAACCTTGCCAAGGTAGAAGGTAGAAGGTATTCGGCATTCGGCAACAGGAAATAAAAAATCATCAATTTAAAGATGTTTATTTTTAGCTTCTGCCGTCTAAAATTTTAGCTTCTGCCGAATGCCCTCAGAAGGAACTGGTCTTGCAGGCGCTGACAATTCCCGACCACTGGACTTTTTTAAGTCGATCGCGGCGGTAGGAAAAAAAGCGCTCGGAGTCAGAATAAGTACAGAAAGGAGCGATCGCCACGAAAGAAAGATCGATTCCCAACTGCTGCAATTGCAGAGCATTGCAGAGGCGAACATCCAAGCGTACTTTTCCCGGTTCTGGATCTGCCAACACAGGCGACTCGGGCAGTTGGTGCAAAAACTCGCAGATGCCGTCGGCTGTTGAACTAACGGCACTCTGCGGAGCAATCGTGGCTCCCAGTTGGGCTGCTACTTCCACAGATACCTGGTAAACCTTTCCAGCGATCGCCGGCCCCATAGCAATCTTCAGATTTTTTAATTGACTGCCTTGCGCCAAAAGTTGAGCGATCGCCTCTGGTAATATCTTAGCAGCAGTCCCGCGCCAACCCGCGTGAACTGCCGCAACCAGTCCGGTGCCACTGTCAGCAATCAGCACCGGCACGCAGTCGGCCGAGCAAACCCAAAGCGCCTCCAACGATCCCACAGCCACCAAGCCATCAGCCGACTCATAGCTTTGGGGCGGGTTTTTCGGGTCTGGAACAGCACTTGTGAGGGGCAACTGAGTGGTTTTGAGTACCGCATTGCCGTGTACCTGCTGGAGGCGGTAAACCTTGGCTGCTGGTTCGAGAACTTCCGTCAGCTCGATCGGTCCTTGGGGCGAGAAATCGCGAGTAAAAAAGCCGTGAGACCACCCAGAAAGCAAGCTGCAAGTCAGATAGGGCAAGCCTTGCCAGCTCTGCCACCGCCAACTGATACCGTCAGGTTGTGCGGCGCATTCAGAGCCTGGAAAATTTGTTTCGCGATCGCCAGCTACAGTCATGAAAACCCATCCATCCCCAAGCGAATCATTTAGCTTGTATTCTAAACAATCAACAATTTTGTCAGCGAAGTTTAAATGCTGTGGCAGCTTTCCCGAAAAAATCGCGCTCGAGGAGGCGGTTTGAGGACAACCCTGGAATCGCCAAAATTTTGCATAACCCGAGAGCAAAAATTCGGCAAATAATTGACATAGACGAACGCCAAAGCGCTATCATCAGTTTGGCTGTCACAGGCTATCTTGTGCATTCGAGCTTGTTCGATGCGCCCCAAAAAAATTGCCTCAAGCCCGGTAAAATCAGTTAGGGCTGTATAAAGACAAGGATTGCAATACATTTCGATTTTGACTTCGAGCTCCTTGCGCCCCCTGTTGAGTTGGGAAAAAAAAATCGTGAAATTAGTTCCAGACAAGCAAATAACAGCCCATTTGAACACCAAACAGCAAAAAAAGAACCCTACAGGTACCCGGACTCGATCGCGCCTTTTGTCCGATCGCTCACTGCTGGTGGGACTGGGTTGCCTTGCCAGTCTGGGACTGCTCAGCCAAGGCATAGTTTGGGCCCAAGCCGAAACTCCGCCAGCAGAACAAGCCGTCCCGGGCGCAGCAGACCTCCTGCCATTATTTGAAGCTCCTCTGGCGCCCCCAGAGCCCGCAGCCAGCCAAGTGCAGCCAGAACCAGACCCCGCACCGCAGGCAGAAATTCCGCCGCCCGAGCCGGAGTACGTCGCCGAACCACCTCCAGCCACTTATTATCTGCCGGAACCCGCGCTGATGCCCCTACCAGAAGCAACGGCTCAGGAGCCTCCTTTTGAAGCGCCAATTAACCCAGCCCGCGCTGAAACCGACCAAACAGACTACAGCGCTGGCGCAACCAGCGAGTACGAAGCGCCGACAACAATCGAGTTTGCAGAACGATCGACCGGCTGCGAAGGAGGTGGCGGTTTGTGCGGGCCGACTGCTGTTTCCGAGCCGGTGACTGCAGATGCAGCCCCTCCCAACTACAGCCCGGAAACCCCGATCGCAGGCGACTCTTATATTGCACCCCCTCCACCTCGAAATCTGCCAGAAAGCCTTCCCCGGAATGTTCCCGGAAGCCTTCCGAGCACTGTTCGAGGAACTGTTGCCGGAAATAACAGCCCGAATGCTGTCAGTCAAGTCGGTCAAGCCGTTCAACAAATAGGCAACCAGCTTTGGGGGGGTTCAAACCCGCCGGAATCTGCTTACGCACCCCCGGGCTACTCGGCTAACACCGGCTACTCGGCTAACCCCGGATACTCGGCAGACGCTGCACCCTCGGCAGACGCTGGGTATTATGCCGAAGCAGCAGCATCTTACGGCGGCGGCCCTCCGGCACCCAGCATGGGACTAGGGCCGATTCAAGTCGGTGCGGTTAGTGTCAGCAGCGGCAGCAATACAGGTTTTGCTTACTACAATCTCACACCGCGTCCTGCAGGCTTGCCCGGAAATGGCAACAGCAGCCTGCTGTTTCCGCTATCTATTGCTGCGGAAATTACTTCGCCGTTTGGGTGGCGGACTCATCCGGTTATGGGCTACGGCAGGTTTCACACCGGAACTGACTTGGGGGCCCCGATGGGAACGCCCGTACTGGCCGCTTATGCAGGTCAAGTCGCAATTGCCGATTGGTTGGGCGGCTACGGTTTGACGGTGGTTCTCAACCACAACAAAAAGTCTCAAGAAACTCTCTACGGCCACCTTTCGGAACTGTTTGTGAAACCGGGAGAGTTCGTGAAACAGGGAGATACGATCGGCCGCGTGGGTAGTACGGGAATGTCTACAGGGCCTCACCTCCACTTCGAGATCCGGCAAATGACCGACCAGGGTTGGGTGGCGATCGACCCGGGTTCTCAGCTAGAATTCGCTGTGGCAAAAATGATCGGCACTTTGGAAACCGCCAAAGTACCGCAAATGCCGAAAATCGTGGAAATACAAAGCGCTAATGGGCTCAAGGATTTGGAAAACGATCTGCCCCAGCTTCCACCTCTGCCGCTGGGAATGGACATCGAAGTTCACAACCTCCAGCCGCCATTCCCGGAACTGTTAAAAGCTGAAACTTCTAAGCCGAAAGATCCCCAAGCGGTCAAACCCAAAACTCAGAAGCAAGCTAGCAGGTAAAAATTCGGGATTCGCTCAACAACCAGCACAATTAAATAGGTTTGTAGTGAGGACTTTAGTCCTCTCCTCAGATTTTGATCGGGATAAGCTGTTGCGACATTTAAATTTAATTTTGGGGCTGGTTCGCCTGCCCACCCCACAATAGTTTAACAAAAATAATTGCTTAAAACCGTCTATTTAGGTTAAAAAACCCGGTTTCTTGGTTCGTAGCGTGTAAGTCATAGAGGACTAAAGTCCTCACTACAAACAATTGACGGGCAAGATGCTGGTAACGCCCAAAAGCTCATAAAAATTGATAAATTGCAGCTTATGTTAATAGCGCAGCACTTGTGGGAATTAATTTTATTTCTGATTGTTGCAGTCGGCCCGATTCCCTTAAGCTTGTCTCTTGCCTTCCAGAATCAGAACGAAAAGAGTAACTGTTCGTTTCCCCATTTTCTCCTCGTACTCCTGACGGGATGGAGTATTGTACAAGTTTGTACTGGCTTGATTTTGGGAAGTGCCGATCGACTAAATATTTCTGCACTCATTGTAGCAGAAATTATGATTTGTGCGATCGGCTCAATCCTGATTTATGCCAAAAACCCCAGAGCTTTTAGCTTCTGGCAGTGGCAGATTCCCCAACTCAAGCAACCTAGCCTATCCGAATTCCTAATTATTTTTGCCGCCGCTTTTCCAGGATTTGTGCTGTGGGAAACTTTCGCCACCAAACCCACAACCAATTATGACTCATTGTGGTTTCA
>JAUBOH010000479.1:0-4676 GCA_036700145.1 Microcoleus occultus BM001215366 | reverse complement strand
TCGATCGGACGATCGCCGGATCGAGAAAGCGGTGAGCTTCCTCAATCGTAATCACCAACGGCTGCGGGCGATCGCACGGATTTTTACTCATCAAAAACTTCTCAGCTTTTCGCACGTAAGATTCGTGAATGCGGCGAGTGATCACATTTGCTGCTAGCATATACGACAGCAAATCTGAGTGCGAACCAAACTCAATTACTACATTTTTTCCACCATCCAAACACTGCAAAACTTCAGTTACATAATTTTTCGGACAGCGTTTCCGAATGTATTTCAAATCGTTTAAACGCTCTAACTTCCGCTGCAAAGCCATAATCGAAGATTTATTTCCCCGCTTTTCTTCGCAAAACATCGAAATATCTTCATTGGTCATTTCCAGCAACTTATTGATCCAACCAGGGCCCAACTCATTACGCAAAATAATTGCATTTTCGATACTAGCTTCGGACAGATTCAACTCTCTCTGTACGAGCGCGATGTCTTCCACTTCTATTTGATCGAAACTCAAAAACAACTCTTGAGCGTCGCGGACTCCCCGGCGTTTTGTCGATTCTGGATCGAGAGTATAAATTTGAATCTTGTCTGGAAACAACTGCCGTAAACCTTTGACTGTGCTAAATTGTTTCCCTTCCGAAACCGCTTCCCACCCGTACTCCGAGTGCATATCAAAAATTAGATTAACAGCAGCTTGCTTGCGAATAATTCCCGATAGCAGCAAGCGAGTCAGAAAAGATTTTCCCGTTCCCGACTTGCCAAAAACTCCGTTACTGCGTTCCACAAACCGGTCTAAATCCAAGCACACAGCAACGTCCATGTCAATCGGTTTGCCGATCGCAAAATTGCGGCGGTACGGGTCATCTTCCCAGCCAAAAACCGCCCTAAAATCGGTTTCTTTGGCATCAAACACCTGGGAAAAGTGGCTGGGAATCGTTTTCACCGGCAGCAACTCAATATCTGCGCCGCTTTGCGGCTCAAAAGAACCCAAATTTCCTAGCGCCAACTTGTTTTCCGGGGCTTTGCGGCCTAGAGGATCGAAAATTGCCTGCTGTTTTTCGCGTTCCGCACTCAGCATCAACATCGGCGAGAGTTCGATCGTACCGTAGGTGCTGCTACCGGCGAGCACTGCTAGGAGAAAATCGTCGTTGGGATTGGGAGGATTGGATAAAATGCGGGCGCTGGATGTTCCGAGAGACACATCGGTGAGCATACAAAAAAAGTGCGATCGTACTCCCCGCACCACCAAAAATTTACCCACCCTCATATCTTCCACCGAGACATCGGCGTGGAGTCGCACTTCTAATCCCTTGCTGAGGGAACCTTGAATAACAGAGCCTAACGGTCGATCCATTTTAGATTTTAGATTTTAGATTGTTAACAGTTAACAGTTAACTGTTAACAGTCAACTAATTACCATTCCGATTCTAATGGCATTTCAAAGAAACTTGGACTCAGATATATATCGGTCAAATCCGTTTCGCTCAAATAAGCGTCGGTCAAAAATACCCCTTTTAAACTTGCGCCTTTGAGGTTTGCACCTTTAAGGTTAGCACCTCTAAGATTAACTCGAAATAAATGAGCATCGCTCAAGTCTACCTCAGTTAAATCTGCTCCCTCCAAATTTACTCTCATCAAATCTGCTTTTCTGAGGTCTGCTTCGTTTAACTTAGCGCCGCTGAGGTCAGCTTTGGTCAAGTCTACACCTCTCAAGTCTGCGCCGCTCAAGTTAGCGAACAGCAAAGTAGCTCCGGTGAAATCTGTCTCCCTCAAATCGGCATCGCTTAAATTAGCGCCGCTGAGGTCTGCCCTGGTTAAGTCTACACCCCGGAGGTCAGCAGAACTCATGTTTACTTGATGCAAAATTGCGCCGCTTAAATCGGCTCCTCTCAAATCTGTTCCTTCCAAGTTTGCACCTTTGAGGTAAGCTTTTTTTAAGCTGGCTCTGCTGAGGTCTACATTTTTGAGATTGACCGAACTTAAGTTAGAACTGCTCAAATTAGCTCCGCTTAAATCTGAACCGTTTAAGTCGGCTCCGGTTAAGTTTACCCCTTGCAGCGATACATTGGGAGCAATTAAATAAGCTCCGGCCTTCTGGGGGTCAATGTCTTCGGAAAACAAGGTTTTGTTGCTGTAAACCGCTTTTTCTAAAATAGTGCCGCTCAAACTGGCTTCCCTCAAGTCCGCTCCGCTGAGGTTGGCTCCTGCTAAGTTTGCCCGATCGAGTTTTGCTCCAAATAAAATAGCTTTGTATAAGTTTGTGCGCCGCAAATCGGCGCCTTTTAAATCGGCTCCGGTCAAATCTACCATAGCCAGATTTAATCCCGGGAGCGAGGCATTGGGAGCTAGCAAAATTGCTCCCAATGCAGCGGGGTCAATACCTTCGGGAAAGACAGTCCGGTTGTTGTAGACGGCCTTGTCTAAAATCGCGTCGGTCATCTGAGCACCGCGCAAATCGGCGCCGCTGAGGTTGGCTCTGGTTAAGTTGGCGAACTGGAGATTTGCTCCAACTAAATTAGCCTTGATCAAACTTGCTTGTTTGAGGTTGGCTTGACTGAGTTCGGCTCCTACGAGAGTAGCTTCTCGGAGGACAGCACCGGTCAAATCGGCTCTGGTGAGGTTTGCCAAATTGAGAAATGACTCAGCTAAATCCGCCCCGCACAGATTGGCGCGGGTGAGGTCGGCTTCGATCAGGTCTGCATACCTGAGAATAGCGTCGCTGAGGTTGGTTTCTCGGAGGTCTGTTCCTCTGAGGTTGGCTCCCCGGAGTTCCGCACCGCCGAGGTTGGTGCCTTTAAGCGCTTGTCCCCGGAGGTCGAGCCGGTGCAGAAAGTCACCAACGTTCATGTCCATGTCGATTTGCCTCTTGATTCTTGACCCTAGCTTGACATTCCGAGGGCTTAATCGGAAATAGGGCAAAAACTATAGATGGTTTGAGGTTGAAGCCTCGCGCACACGGACGCCACTTGTCCGAGGGGGAAGGTCTCTCGATCGAGCTGGACTTGCAGGGTTGTGAGCGGATCGGCGCCGGAGGAAACCATCAATTCTAGTGTTTGCAAATCCGACCAGGTGGCGATTTCGCCCAGAATTTGGGCGATCGCCTTGACGTAAGGATGGTTTGTTTGTTCGTACCAATCAGGGGCTGCGAGTCCAGCTTGATCGAAGCCGAGATGAAAGATTAACGAGTTTTGTCCAAAGAGGGCTATACCCACAGGCCGCGCTTCTTCTTTCAGCAATAAATCATGAGTTGCAGCCAAATAGCGCAGTTTTTCCAAGTGTTCGTACCGATTTTGGATGGCCGCATCTTCTTCTTTTGCTTCGGTCTTCTGCTTCTTGGTTTCGTTCCACTGGATCGCTACTGTGACTAAATAAGTTTGCAGCAGCATATGACCGAGTTTTTCAGCTTTTGTTGCTAGATAAATAGAGTTGTAATCGTTGGCTTCAATGAGTAGGGGGACGCGATCGACTACTTCAATCCCGTAACCTTTCAACCCGGCAATTTTGCGCGGGTTGTTGGTAATTAACCGAATTTTTTGCACTCCCAAATCGTTGAGCATTTGTGCTCCGACGCCGTAATTCCGCAAGTCGGCAGGAAAGCCCAATCGCTCGTTGGCTTCTACCGTATCGTATCCGATATCTTGCAAGGAGTAAGCTTTTAGTTTATTAATTAGTCCAATGCCCCGACCTTCTTGGCGCAAGTAAACTATGACGCCAGAACCGACATTTTCAATCATTTTCAGTGCCGCTTGCAGTTGCATCCGGCAGTCGCAGCGCAGGGAACCCAAAGCATCGCCGGTCAGACATTCCGAATGCACCCGCACCATGACGGGTTTGTCTTTAAATTCTGCTGGATCGCCCTTGACAACGGCAACGTGTTCGGAGTTGTCTTTGGTGTCGCGGTAGCCGTAAATCGTAAACTCGCCGAATTGAGTTGGCAATTTGGTGACTGCTTCGCGGCGGACAAATCGATCGTGCTTCAGCCGATAGCTAATTAAGTCCGCAATGCTGATGATTTTGAGGTTGTGGGTTTTGGCGTACTCGATTAATTCTGGCAGCCTAGCCATTGAACCGTCGGGGTTTTGAATTTCGCAGATCACGCCGCTGGGGTACAAGCCGGCGAGTCTGGCGAGGTCAACGGAGGCTTCGGTGTGGCCGGCGCGTTTGAGGACACCACCGTCGATCGCCCGCAGGGGAAAAATATGTCCGGGACGACGCAAGTCTTGAGGTTTGGTGTCCGGGTGAATCGAAACTTGGATGGTCTGGGCTCTGTCTTCGGCGGAGATGCCGGTGCTGACACCGTTGACTGCATCGATGCTGACGGTGAAGGCGGTTTGGTTGTTGTCGGTATTTTTGCTCACCATGAGGGGCAATTCGAGTCGATCGAGTCGATCGCCCGTCAAGGCCAAACAAATCAAGCCCCGCGCCTGCACAGCCATGAAATTGATGTTATCGGGCGTAGCGAATTGGGAGGCACAAATCACGTCGCCTTCATTTTCGCGGTTTTCATCATCGACTACTACGAGCATCCGACCTGCTTTCAGGTCTGCGAGGGCGCTGTCGATCGAGTCAAATTGAAAGGATTGAGTTGAGGTGTTGTTATTTGGCACTGAGAAGTTCAAGCTATAAACAGTAATGTTATGGAAATAGAATCTATTTTTGATTGTAGCCTTTTGTTTCCGGCA
>JAUBOH010000478.1:0-4682 GCA_036700145.1 Microcoleus occultus BM001215366 | reverse complement strand
CAACCGCCACATCGGTATTGACATTCATGAGTTCCTGAATGTCAATACCGATGTGGCGGTTGCTATAGTAGCTTCCATGTGCTCGCATGGAGTTCGACTACATCTTGTTGTTTGAGCCAGTTATGTAAACTCTCAAAACCTTGGGTATTGTTCGTAAACTTTTTGGGTTTAGTTGCACGAATTTCGGTCAGTAATGAGACCTAAAAGTCTCTTTTACTGATGTCTATGCCGTATACTGTTGATGTCATTTTTTACCCCCGATTTACTCCGATTTATGAAAGAACGTGACAGGCAATAATTAACTAACAAGAGTGAATGCAGGCTTTCCCGATAATACCGAGAGCCTAAAATACTGTCCAGCTTGGTGCGCCTGTCATCAGTAATGTCCGCTGATCTACACAACAGACTTATGCAGTTATCGGGGCGGGCAAACTTCACCGATTTCTGATGTCCTTGAACAGCACTTTCTACTGAAACTTGCATCAGACTCAGAAACTTTTCTAGTTTCTTTAGATTTACCTGTTTGTCGGTACGATCGCCTCAAAGTCGGTACGATCGCCTGATTGATGTGGCGTTCGCCTCAAAGTCGGTACGATCGCCTGATTGATGTGGCGTTCGCCTGTTTGTCGGTACGATCGCCTGATTGATGTGGCGATCAACTAACTCACTCACTCTTTTAAGATACAAGGGGCGGGTTAACAACAATAATCGCCCATAATCTACAATCTCATAAACCCGCCCAACCCCACCAACTTTTTTGAGAAAGGCTGTAGTTAATCTGTAGGTGCGTCGCTTGCTAGATATTGGATAAAATTTGCTTCTTTACGGATGCGACGCACCTTACACCGGCGATCGCTCTTATGAGTGTGTACCACATATACATGGAATATGCTGTAAATTGATAAGACGCGGTTTCCAACCACCGGATTTTTTAATTGATAAGACGCGGTTTCCAACCAAATTAATATTTGTATACTGATATACTCAATAGATTCTCTTCGCCCGAGTTCAGCACCAAATTAAACCGTTAAACTAAGAAGGTCAAAAACTAAAAACAATTAACCTCCCACGAAGGCAATCGCTTGATTCTATGCCCCTTATTCCCCTCAAACGCCTAGTTGCTAAACTTTTGTGTAAGCTTCCCCTGCGAGCAGTTTTGATTGTTCCCTTTGTTTTGCAAACAGTCAGCGCCGTCGGGCTAATCAGCTTTCTTTCTTTCAAAAGCGGTCAAACCACGATCGAGGATCTAGCCTATCAGTTAATCGCACAAGTAGGAGAGCGTACCCGCGATCGCCTCGCCGATAATTCTAAACCCTCGGAAATCAGCACTTTTCTCGCTCGCCTGCATTTCTCTAAGTCGGGACACATTTTTACGATCGACCGATCGGGCAATTTGGTTGCCGCACCCACACTCCAAACGCCTGCTGCGAAGCGAGCAAAACAGCAACCGACGCGATTGCTAGCAGTCAACAGCCAGGATATCCGCACCCGAGATATTGCTCGCCAACTCGCCAACCGATTTGGCAACTTCCGCACGCTACAAACATCCCAGCAATTTACCCTAGCTTTCAACCGGGAGCGGCAGTTTGTCCGCATTGCTCCCTATCGGGATACCCGCGGCTGGGATTTGTTGATTGTGGTGGTAGTTCCAGAGTCTGATTTCACCGATCGCATTCATGCAAATACGCGCCATACATTGTGGTTGTCCGCAGGTACCCTGGTGCTGTCGATCGCGATCGGCTTGTTGACTTCCCGTTGGGTGACAAAGCCAATTCGACGCTTGAATACCGCCGCCAAAAATGTTACCAAAGGCGATTGGGATCGACCTTTAGAAATTAGACGCCTCGATGAAATCGGAGAACTCGCCAATTCCTTCAATCTCATGGCAGCGCAACTGCAACAGGCTTTTGCAGACCAAAAATCTTTAAATGAAGCTGTAGCGCAAAGCGAGAGCCAACTCAAGCAATTTATCGAAGCCATACCTGCAGGGGTATCTATCCACGATGCCTCCGGTAAAGTCGTGTATTTAAACCAAACTGGCAAGCGTTTGCTCGGCGTAGAAACTATCCCCGATGCGAATTTAGAAGAAGTGGCAGAAGTTTATCAAATCTACCGCCAAAACCAGCCGTATCCAACAGAAGAACTGCCCGCCTTCCGAGCGCTGCGGGGCGAAACGGTGTTCCTTGAAGATTTAGAACTTTATCGAGATGGGGAATTTATTCCTTTTGAGGTGCGCGCCACGCCAATTTTCGACGAAAGCGGAAACATTATTTATGCGATCCATATTTTTTCTAACATCGCCCAGCGCAAACAATCGGAAAAAATCTTAACTGACTACAATCGCACTTTAGAAACCGAAGTAGCAGAACGTACCTGCGCCTTAGCTCGTGCTAACGAATTATTAGAGCATGAAGTTGCCGATCGCAAATTGATCGAACAAAACCTTTGCAGCTCGACGGAGCAAGTTCTGAAAATATTCGAGTCTATCGCCGATATTATATTGATTTTAGAACCCCTAGGAAAGACTATCCAAATTATACCGACTAAGGGGATGTTTCAATACAACTATCAGACGAATCAAATGGACTCGATCATTGAACAACTTCTTGAGGGCGTAAGCGAGGATATTTATTTCGATCAAGTTAGACAGGCATTGGAAACCCAACAAACTATTGATTTTGATTACAGTCTACAGATTAATAACCAAGAAGTTTGGTTCGCTGCTAAAATATCACCATTGTCCGATCGCTCTGTAGTTTGGGTAGCCCGCGACATCAGCGATCGCCAGTTTACCGAAACCCGACTGCTCGAAGCCCAAAAAATTGCCCGGATTGGCAGTTGGGAACACGATAGCGCCACAGAAACAAACACTTGGAGTCAAGAACTTTATCACATTTTCGAGCTCGATCCGGCTCAAAAACCGCTGTCAACCGAACAATTAGTCGAGCGTTTTCATCCAGAAGATCGATCGGGCTATCTGACGGTAGTTCGCGAGAAAGCGATGAAGGGACAAAGCTTTGAACTCGATCTGCGGCTGATTCGCAGAGATGGCTCGCCCATTTACATTGAAGTTAGAGGCAAACCAGTTCATGATGAAAAAGGGCAGTTGCTCCGTTTGTTCGGTACTGTCATGGACATTACCGATCGCAAACAAGCCGAGTCAGCTTTGCGAGAAAGCGCCCAGCGGGAACAAGCCATCGCCCGCAGCATCGATCGCATCCGTCAGTCCTTAGATATTGACACAATATTTGCAACCACAACCTCAGAACTGCGACAAACCCTCAATTGCGATCGAGTCGCTATCTATCGTTTTAATCCTGATTGGAGCGGCGAATTTGTTGCCGAATCAACCGCCCAGGGGTGGATGTCTCTGATCCAAAAACAATCCGACGATTTAAATTTACAAAACAATCTCGTAGCACACTCTCGCTGCGCTGTGAAAACCCTGCAAACCTACGATCGAACAGTGCGGGATACCTATCTACAAACAAATCAAGGCGGTATGTACGATCGAGGCGTTCCTTACCGCATGATTGAAGACATATACAGCGCTGGGTTTAGTCCTTGTTACCTGGAACTGTTAGAGCAATTTCAAGCCAGAGCCTACATTATTTTCCCCATATTCTGCGGCACTCAACTTTGGGGTTTGCTCGCCAGCTATCAAAATTCTGTACCCCGCACTTGGCGCGAACCAGAAATCAATATTGCGCGGCAAATTAGCACTCAACTCGGAATTGCCCTACAACAATCTCAATTGCTAAAAGCCACTCAACAGCAAGCAGTACAGCTCCAAAAAACCGCCTTAGCCGCAGAAGCAGCCAACCTTGCCAAAAGCACTTTTCTCGCCAACATGAGCCACGAACTCCGCACTCCCCTCAACGCAATTCTGGGATTCTCCCAATTGATGCAGCGCTCTACCAACCTCAATCCAGAACAACAGGAAAATATCCGCATCATCAACCGCAGCGGAGAACACTTGCTAACCCTGATCAATCAAGTATTAGATTTAGCCAAAATAGAGGCGGGACGGATTACCCTCAACCCCACAGACTTTAAATTAACCAGCCTGCTGAAGGAGCTGGAAGAAATGTTCCAACTCCAGGCACGAGAGCAAGAATTACAGTTAATATTTAACCGCTCTAGTGAGATTCCCGAATACGTACACACCGATCGAGTTAAGTTGCACCAAGTTTTAATTAATCTACTTTCCAATGCCATTAAGTTTACGAAAGAAGGAAGCATTTCGGTAAAAGTAAGTGCACTTATGGAGCATGAAAATCAGCAATTGCCAATACTTCCGCTACGCTCAGCACAAGTCAATAATTACCAACTACATTTTGAAATAGAAGACACTGGCTCCGGCATGGCTCCTGATGAGTTAGATCGGCTTTTTCAACCCTTTGTGCAAACCAAAACAGGGGAAACATCACAGCAAGGAACAGGCTTGGGGTTGGCCATCAGCCAACACTTTGTCAAGCTGATGGGCGGCATGATTACTGTGCGCAGCAAGGTGCACTGCGGCACCACATTTGCGTTTGATATCCCCGTCAGCGCCGTTGATACCGCCACCATTGAGCCCGTACCGCCACCGCGTCGGGCGATCGCCCTAGAACCGAATCAGCCGCGTTATCGTATATTGATTGTGGACGATCGATCGGACAACCGCCAACTGCTGATCAAAC
>JAUBOH010000477.1:3280-4686 GCA_036700145.1 Microcoleus occultus BM001215366 | reverse complement strand
TCCAGTTCATTCCTGTAATTCAAGCTTTAAACCAAGTTCTTGCTGAAGAACCAGAGCAAGTTGTCGATCGTATAGCACATTTAACAGATCATCCTTACAAATGGGAATTGGTGCGTTTTTTTTCAGGTTCTATCTATACAAATTTTATTCAATTTGAGCCTCATGCTCGCGCTGTTGCCCGTGGTTTCTTGTGTTTGCACGAGCAGTCGCTGTACGATGCAGGGGAAGCATTTTATGAGGTACGGTCTCTACCTTATGGAGACGAAATGTGGAAGATAAGTCTAAATATGTATTACTATCACCAGGCTAAAAAGTTGAACGATATTGCTACGCTATCGATATATTTGCCTAAAAAACCTTGGATGCGTTTGAATACTTGGAGAGCACTCAAGAGTTTGTATGACATTATAAGGGATATTCAAATTATTCAGAATAGTTCGTCTCGTTCTGCCAGAGCCTTCGCTCTGAGCCATGCTTTAGGAGAACTCAAAAACTTGCGCGATCGACCTGATGCTGTACCTCAACCAGAGCGAGAAATAGTTAGAAAAATTGCCTGGAATTGGTCGCAAGCGATATTAGATGTAGCTAGTGAGGTTGGGAACGTTTCTATTACTGAGCGAGTGCGTAATCCCTACGTGGTTGGCGACCCGGTTGAAGGAAACCTGTTTGTTGGACGAGAGGATATACTCAAACAGCTCAAAGAACTGTGGATATTGAGTCAGCACCTTCAGTCTGTGGTTATCTACGGTCATCGACGCATGGGCAAAACTTCTATTCTGCTTAACGTGGCTAATTCTCTAGGTTCACAGGTAAAAGTAGCCTATGTCAATCTATTGCGACTGGGAAATAGTCCTCAAGGAGTTGCAGATGTGCTGATGGCAATTAGCGATGAAATTTCTGATGCTGTCAACATTCCACCTCCTGCCGATGCGGATTTGCTGAATCTTCCCTACCGTACTTTTGAGCGCTATTTGAAACAAGTAGAAGCAACTCTGAGTGAAACGGGTTTGATTATTGCTTTAGATGAGTTTGAGAAGATTGAAAAACTGATTGAGAAAGGAAAGATTGACAGTGACTTTATGGAGGTTCTGCGCGGGATGGTACAAATGAGTCCTAAAATAGCTTTTGCTTTGGCTGGTTTGCATACTTTAGACGAGATGACTGGGGATTACTCCCACCCTTTCTTCGCTAGCTTTATTAATATCAAGGTTAGCTTCATGGAAAGTGCAGCTACCCGTCAGATTCTCGCTAATCCACATGAAGATTTTCTTCTTGACTACGCGCCTGAAGCGTTATCTGCAATCTATGCTTTGACTTGTGGACAGCCTTATTTAGTTCAGCTAGTGGGATTTCAGCTAGTTCGCCGCTACAATGAGCAAGTTTTTGACATGGGAAATTCTCGCGAT
>JAUBOH010000477.1:0-3180 GCA_036700145.1 Microcoleus occultus BM001215366 | reverse complement strand
TTTTGAGCAGCCAAAATGATACCGCCATGTTCGGGGTAACGCTGAACTAAAACCTGAAAATCGCGGATATTAAACGTGAAAATACACCGCCCTCGTGCTGTTGATTCTAATAATTGACTCTCATCGCTGGCATCTAAAGGCATCCACTCAGTCGGTGTCCGAGTGACATCGTGATTGCGAGATAAAAGGGCAGCTTGCAAAGCTTTAATAGAAGTATCAGCATCCAGATGCAATAGCAGTTTAGACATTGGCAGCTTCGATAATTTGCTCGGCAGCAATAGATGCGTCTACTTCCTGAGAGTGTGCTGCATAAAAAGCGAGAACTTCGTTCACTTGAGCTTCACTAATGTCATACTCAGCGGCAATTTCCTTTGCAGGTAAAGCCCATTTCTGGGCAGCGATGACTACTGTTTGCACCCGCAACCGAGTGCCGCGCAAAACGGGTACGAGTTCGCCGCTAGCGCCTCGCACATAGGTGATTTCAGGAAAAGCGCGATCGTCATTCCGCTGGTTGAGGGTAGCGACTTTTTCGGCTACAGCCCAGAGAATAAACTGATCGAAGGAAATGCCTTGGAGTTTCGCCAATTTTTCAGCTTCTTGCTGTAGCTGAACGGGTAAGTTTAAGGCGTAGGATGTCATTGATGCAACTTCCGTTTGCTAATATAATTTCATCGGTTCATTCTTTTACAACTTCCATCAACTCTTCAATCAGAACATTGAGGGTGCGAGCTATCTTTTGAATTGATGTGATATCAACCGTTGCTAGTCCTTCCGATCGAGCATAGTGCCTGACTGTGCTGTACGGAACCTCGGATCGATCGGCAACATCCTTTAGCGTCCATCCTTTTTCGTCAGCCAACTCTCGGATTCGGAACCTAACTAACCCCATTCTACTTGACAAACGATAAGTATCTATCGTTTAATATTTGTAATCATAAAGACGATCGCCCTCAGACCTGATAAATCAAGGGCAATCGCCTCTCTCACCATCCACTTTCGTGGAAAGGATTTTCCTATGATACCAAAAGAACTGACTTATCGCGATCGACTTAAACCGGGAGTGTATAATTCGCCAACTCCCAAACTGTCAGCGGTTAACAGTCGCCCGTTTTAGTCGTCGCAAGTAATGCCGAATCTTACTTGAATGCACTGCGTCGCTTAATGCCCGCAGTCCCACATACAATTGTTTTCGTAAATGCGCTGTGCGTCAATGAAACCAGCGTGCCCATACAAACACAATCGATCGACAGTTAAAGAGTTTTTTGTAGGGTGCGTCGCTGTAAGATGTTCGATCGTACTTAAAGATATCTCATAGCGACGCACCCTACGATACTCAATATAAAACAACTGCCAACAGCCAAAACTGTCAACAGTTGTTTTACATATTCAATGCGGATGGCGAGACTCGAACTCGCAAGGACATAATGCCACACGCACCTCAAGCGTGCGCGTATACCAATTCCGCCACATCCGCTCTTTCTGACAATCTCAGGGATTTTTGCCTTACCAGTTAAATATTTACAGGCTGAGGTTCCTGATATTTAACTCGTGACTTGCCCTATTAGACCGCCGATTTAAAATCATAGCACAACTACCCGCAAAATGTAAAATAAATTTTTGTGAACAATTTCTGGAAAACCATTATCCAGAAGATACCGAAAGGGATTATTGTACAGAATATTGAGTGAATAAGCACCGAAGATGGGGTTCTCGAAAATTTTAATCGCTAATCGCGGGGAAATCGCCCTCCGCATACTACGCACCTGCGAGGAAATGGGGATTGCCACGGTCGCCGTTCACTCCACCGTAGACAAGCACGCCCTGCACGTCCAGTTGGCAGACGAAGCCGTTTGCATCGGCCCCCCTACGAGCAGCCAAAGCTATTTAAACATCCCCAACATCATCTCCGCCGCCCTGACGCGCAACGCCGCAGCCATTCACCCCGGTTACGGATTCCTCGCCGAAAACGCCAGATTTGCCGAAATCTGCGCCGACCATCAAATTACCTTCATCGGCCCAAGTCCTGCTGCGATGAGGGCGATGGGCGACAAATCCACCGCCAAAGAAACCATGCAGCGGGTGAAAGTCCCCACAGTCCCCGGTAGCGTCGGATTGCTGGCGGACGATCGCGAAGCTTTGTCGATCGCCCGCGAAATCGGCTATCCTGTGATGATCAAAGCCACAGCCGGCGGTGGAGGCCGCGGCATGAGGCTAGTCCGAGAACCATCGGAACTCCCCAAACTCTTCTCAGCAGCCCAAGGTGAAGCCGATGCAGCCTTTGGTAATCCCGGAGTCTACCTCGAAAAATTTATCGAAAAACCGCGCCACATCGAAATCCAAATCCTCGCCGACAACTACGGTAACGTCATCCACCTCGGCGAGAGAGATTGTTCGATTCAGCGCCGACATCAGAAACTCCTAGAAGAAGCCCCCAGCCCAGCCCTCAGCCAGAAACTGCGAGATCAAATGGGTCACGCCGCCGTCGCCGCAGCCAAATCCATCAACTACACGGGCGCAGGAACTGTCGAATTTTTGCTTGACAAATCGGGCAAGTTCTACTTCATGGAAATGAACACTCGGATTCAGGTAGAACATACCGTCACGGAGATGATTACAGGCCTTGACTTGATCGCCGAACAAATTCGGATCGCCCAAGGCGAAAAACTGCAAATTAAGCAAAACCAAGTAATTCTCAACGGCCACGCGATCGAGTGTCGGATCAATGCTGAAGACCCCGATCGCAACTTCCGACCCCATCCGGGCAGAATCACTGGCTTTTTGCCTCCTGGCGGCCCTGGCGTGCGGATGGACTCCCACGTTTACACCGATTACGAAATACCGGCTTACTACGATTCTTTAATTGGTAAATTGATTGTCTGGGGGCGCGATCGACCTTCCGCCATTCGCAGGATGAAACGCGCCCTGCGCGAATGTGCAATTACCGGCGTTCCCACCACCCTCAGTTTCCACCAAAAAATCCTCGATAGCCCTGAATTTCTCAGCGGCGAAGTTTACACGAATTTCGTCGAACAATTCATGGGTCAAAATAGTCAGTAGTCAGTTGTCTGTTGACTGTTGACTGTTGGCAGCAGTTGATATCAATTCCGGCTGTGCCAGAATGACAAGCGAGGAGACGGCAGTGCCGTGTCCCTACCGCGATTTATTGTAGGGACACGGCAC
>JAUBOH010000476.1:0-4734 GCA_036700145.1 Microcoleus occultus BM001215366 | reverse complement strand
TTAACAAGGGGGGGACTGAGGGGGGGTTCTCTGAAATAATCGGAAAAATCCGGCGTTTCAGTCAATTTTTGTTATCGGGGACGCCTCCGAACGTACTCTCAAACTACTCAAGAGCAATGCAGAATTGGGCCGACGAGTTAGTAGCAGCAGGCGAATGCGATGCTGTCACTTGCGAACACAGCGTTAACGAGATTTATGTGCGTCCAGAATGGCGGCAAAAACTGCTAACAGTGGCAAACATTCACAGTTCGGTTTGGGGAACTTGCAGGGAAATGTTAGCAACCGGCACGTCCGAAAAACCCCTGCGCGATCGACTCAATTTACCCCTACTCGCCCGCTACGAAAAACGCTACTGTTCCAAATTCTCCCGCATTGTCGCGACAACATCCACCGACAAGCAGCAACTCCTAGAATTGCTGTCGCCTCCGAGGCTGGGAGGGCGAGAAGATTTATTTGTCCCCACCATTGATGTGATTCCTAACGGGGTGGATTTGGCCCAATTTCCTTACCGGTCGATCGATCCGGGAGGACATACCTTAATTTTTGCAGGCGCAATGAACAATTTGCCGAATATTGACGCGGCGCGGTTTCTCAGTTTGCAGGTACTGCCGCCTTTGCAGCAGCGGTATCCCGATGTCACCCTCACCCTTGTCGGGGCCTCGCCAGTCCCCTCAGTGCTCGCCTTGGGGGAACTCCCGGGAATTCAGGTAGTAGGTCGGGTGCAAAGGGTGGCAGAATATTTGCATCAGGCTGCTGTTTGTGTGGTGCCGATGCGGATTGGTTTTGGGATTAAAAATAAAACTTTGGAGGCGATGGCTGCGGGAACTCCCGTGGTGGCGAGCGATCGAGGTTTGGAGGGTTTAGCCGTCGATGGTGGCGGCCTGCAGCCGACAAGGGCCTTGCGGGCGAACAAAGTTCAGGAGTATGTTGAGGCGATTACCAGTTTGTTTGAAAATCAGCAGCTAAGACAGGAACTCTCTCTGAGCGCGCGATCGCTCGTTGAAACCCAATACACCTGGGATATCATAGGTCGGCAGTACGATCGGCTATTGCAATTTTAAACTCTAAATTCTAAAATCTAAATTCTAAATATTGGACGATGGAACACAAAATTAACCCCTCAAAAAATCGAGCCAAACCCCCAGAAAATCCCAAAGTTGCTCCGCCTCCGACAAGACGCCGCCGCCAAACCCGTCGCCCCAAAAAACTTCAAGAATCCCAGATTCCCATACCTGCTTCCCCAACTCCCGCCAGATATCCCTGGAAAAGACTGGTAGCTAATTTGACAGCCCTGGGCATCTTGTGTGGCTGTTCCGCTTTGATGGGAGGCGGCGCTTGGCTGAGTTACCAGCTAATTATCGATCCCAACGGTAACAGGTTGGTCTCTCAGTTTGTGCCGGAATGGTCGCGCCTGCCTACAGGTAGCAGAGATTCCATCCAAACTCTCGATCAAATCAAAGCCAGCATCCGCAAATTGGGATTCATCACCGGAGAACCCCAGCCGCTTCCCGTTGATAAATCCGCAGATAATTTTCGTTCCGATTTGCTGTTGCCGGTGATGGTGGAAAGGACTGTTAACGCTTCTACTGTTTGCAAAAATCCTTGCCGTCAAATTGTCGAACTTCGCGTGTACAAGCGGGTGCAGCTTCCCGATCGCGATTCCGAAAAAGAGCAGTATTTTCAGCTAGCAAGTTCTGTGAATCTAGAAGGCCCAGCAGAATCTTTTGTCATTGCTTCTTTGGATGACTCTAAATCTAACAATCAAGCCTCGAATCAGTCGCTACCGCTGACAGAACTGCGCCGCTTTGACGGAAAAGCCCCCGCCTCTGGCATTTGGTTTAATGTCAGCGGTAAACTGGTGCGCGGCGACAAGAAAATTCCCTACGGACAAGTTGTTCGCTACAACCCCAGCCAAAATCATTTAATCTCGCTGTTGGATTGGGCGAGTGCGGGCGGACAAGCACCGAATTGGCAGCAAATTGTTAAGGGTTCAAATCCGCAGTTGGCGATCGACCAAACAGTTGGTTTAGAGCCGCAATTTACTATTTATCAAATTGGGCCGCGCAAATTTGTGCCCAACCCAGTTCAGTTAACGGCTATTTCTTTAGAAGAATTTGCCTTCAATGACGAGACTTATAAAAATGGGCTGCGGCTGGCGAAAAGCGGGCTGTGGTCTCCAGCATTAAATACCATGCGTATTGCTAAGACCAAAGCCGGTCAGAATTGGCCCGCAGTCGCGCAAGCTCAGTTAGAGACGATCGAATTTCACGCTAAAATAACTCGGGCTCAGGCGATCGCATCTTGGGCCAGTCCCGGCCAACAAGTTCTCGCAGAACTGATCGACGGCCGCTGGAGTCAAGCTATGCAAGTATTTGAAGCCGATCCGAGCAACAGTCACGAAATTAGCACAACCCTCAAAAATGACGGCGGGCGGATCATGAACCGCGTAGACGCCGCCTTGAGAGTGAATTCCGCTGACGCCGATGTCAAGGCTTGGGGAGCCCTGATTGTCGCCTCTCAAGACGGAACTCGCGAGGCGATGAATTGGCTCGACCAGCAATCAGATACTGACAGCGAAACTCGAAGTAGAATTCGGAATTTGGTCAATAAACTTGAGGAAGCAGTTTCTCAGGCTGAAAGTTTAGAAGACCACAAAAGTCAAATTATGGGTTCTGCTACTTTAATTAGCAGTATCAATCCCGCTGAGTGGCTGGAACCCGAAGCGAAAAACGAGTTAAAATTGACCGGAGAACAAGTTTGGTATCAGGTACAGGTAGCGAGTTTTTACGACGGCAGCCGCTGGGTGAATTCGCCCTTTGCAGATGTAGAAGTACGCTCTTTTCCCGCTACTCAAGTCAAGTGGCTCTGGGGGCGGCTGGGCTTGCAGGCTGACCCCAAAATTAAGATTGAGGTAGCGATGGCTAACGGTCAACAAAGAGTCGCTGTGGGAACGGTGAAGGCGGTGCAGATTCAAGACGGAAGTCTGCGCTTGCTGGCGGCCGTTGACAAGCGATCGTAATCTCGCAGAAAGCATTCAGCAGAGGGAACAGGAATGATATAGAGGACACGGCAGTGCCGTGTCCCTACGATTAATTACGGCGCAAGAAACGGCACTGCCGTGTCCTGATTTTGGGTAATGATTTCCTGATTTCGATAATATTAATAATTCCGATGTTACCGGAATTGACATGACACGAATAAACCGAGTTTTTTTACCGTTTCTGCCGATTGCAACAGAAGTATTTTCGTAAAAAAAATCGGTCTCCGGTCACTGTGCGTCCAAAACCAAGGAACACAAAAATGCTTTCTTCTTTCCCTGCCCCAACTCATCCAGCGACTCAGGGCTGTTAGCTGGCGACGCAATCTCAAAACTGCTCCGTTCCCCCCATCAATCTGCGACAACAATGCAGACAACAAATTTGTAAATTGAATTTAGACAACTTACGCACAAAAAACCAGAGATGTCAAATCGCGCCCTTTTTAGAGAGTGCTGCAATCATCTGCCGTTTCACCGCGATCGCCCAAAGCTCAAAGTCAAAACTGTTGGTGTTGTTAATTTTCACTTGTTCAACAGGCTGATGTGGGGCTTCCTTCTGTGCTGTAGTCTCCATGCTTTTTTTCCTCGTCCTAGAAATGTTAGTATTCGATCGCAAACGGTTAGCGTCATACATCTATTTTATGAACTAATTCCTGCGATTAGTTACACTAAAGGCATAGAATTTAACCATAAAATGCAGTAAATACATCTAGATCATGCAGTTTGCGAATTTAAGGTAAAAAAAACCTACTACCATTACTATGTATAGGTTTTTCCTGACATTAAAAGGTTACAATTTACATTGTATGGCAATATCAAACCAATACTTATGTTAGTAAACTTATTTTTAAATGAATGTATTGGCATATACAGCAGAAAATAATTTTCTTGAATTCACAAAGTGCCGTAAAGCCGATCGCCCGCATCCCCCAGTCCGGGTACAATATATCCGCGATCGTCCAAACGCTCGTCAACAGCAGCCGTATAAATCTGCACGTCAGGATGCTGTTGGTGAAAGTGCACAATTCCCTCCGGCGCAGCCAGCAAGCACAAAAACTTAATAGACTTCGGGTTAAATTCTTTAAGCCTATCCACAGCCGCCACTGCTGAATTACCAGTCGCCAGCATCGGATCGACAATTAAAACATCTCGCTGTTCAATATCCTGGGGAACTTTGAAATAATACTCGATCGCCATCCGAGTAGTCGGCTCGCGGTACAAACCAATATGTCCTACCCTCGCCGACGGAATCAGTTCTAAAATACTCTCCAAAAGCCCCTGACCCGCCCGCATAATCGAAACTATCACCATTTTTTTTTCAGCAGCCAGCATCGGTGCATTCATTTTGGCGATCGGCGTTTCTATCTCTTCATATTTTAGTGGCAAATCTCGCGTCACTTCATAAGCTAGCAGCATCCCAATCTCTCTCAGCAGTTGGCGAAATTTCGCCGTACTCGTTTTAGTTTGCCGCATTAGAGTTAACTTGTGCTGTATCAAAGGATGGTCGATGACAGTAACTTTAGCACTCATTTTTTTTAACAATAAATCTGCTTTATTCTAACTTATCAGTTCTGGACACACTCCTACACTTGCCTTTGGTTCGCACAACGCGCTCCTAAGTATGCAATGTTTTAAAATACACAAGTAGAGGACACGGCAGTGCCGTTTCCCTACAATAAATCACGGTAGGGAAACGG
>JAUBOH010000475.1:0-4766 GCA_036700145.1 Microcoleus occultus BM001215366 | reverse complement strand
CGCAATGCGCACCGGTGCGCATTGCGCACCCTACTGATGCTGATGATGAACTCTCCGATGAAATACTCGAAGATGTACCGTCAGCAATGGAAGAAGATTTGCCGGAAGAAACAACCGCAGCAGTCACGGAAGCTATACCCGAACCAGTCACGGAAGCTACACCCGAAGCTACACCCGAACCAGTAACCGAAGCTACATCCGAACCAGTAACCGAAGCTACATCCGAACCAGTAACCGAAGCTACACCCGAACCAGTAACCGAAGCTACAACATTAGAGGTATTGACAGAAATACCTCCGGCAATAGTGGAATAATATCGGCATCACTGTTATTAATTAAGGAGGGAACGCCCTCTTTTTTTTAAATTAATTTTTTATTAAAAGAGAATAAATATGAGCCGATCGATCTTCTGTCATTTTTAGCGTAGCTAAAAATGACAGAAGATCGATTGAAATCATTTCCGTTGACAAATACGGGATTTATCGGAACATTTCTATGAGCACTTCTGAGGCAAATATACCGGACTCGATCGCACCAGCCGCCCTCGACAGCCAACAATTAGCCGAAACCGATGCCCCCTTTCCGATTGTGGGGATTGCCGCCTCAGCGGGAGGGTTGGAAGCATTCACCGGGTTACTCAGCCATTTACCCAGCGATACGGGTATGGCGTTTGTGCTGATTCAGCATTTAGCCCCCGATCACAAAAGTCTGCTGAGCGAGATTCTCGCCAGACAGACGAAAATGCCTGTGAGTGAGGCACAAGACGGCATGGCTGTAGAGCCAAATCAAGTCTACGTGATTCCGCCCAACACGAAGATGGTGCTATCTAAAGGCGTGCTGAAACTATCCCCGCGCGAGAAGATTTATGGCAAATATATGCCGGGAGATGCGTTTTTTACATCATTGGCGGTCGATCGCGGGCACAAAGCAATCGCCGTAGTTTTATCCGGGGGAGACGGAGACGGTTCACTGGGACTCAAGGCAATCAAAGCAGTCGGAGGCATGACTTTTGCTCAATGTCAAGACACGGCAAAATTTGATAGTATGCCGAATACCGCTGTTGCTACAGGGAATGTCGATTTTGTGCTGCCACCGGAAAAAATTGCCGAGGAATTGGCAAACTATAGTCGCAGTCCGCTTCTCTCTGGCCCGCTTCCCCTGACAAAAATTGAGGAATCGCCCGAAGCGGGAGATGCCCTGACAACTATTTTTGCGCTGCTGAAATCGATCGCAGGCGTTGATTTTACCCACTACAAACGCACCACGATCGCTCGACGCATCCAGCGGCGGATGGTGTTGTACAAGCTGGATAGCTTGGATGATTACGCCGAACACCTGCGAGACAATTCGGCTGAAGTCACAGCTTTGTATGAAGAAATCCTGATCCACGTTACCAGTTTCTTCCGCGATCCCGAAGCCTTTGAAAAGTTAAAAGAGCTGGTTTTTCCCACGATTACCCAAAATAAATCGGCAAGTGTTCCGATTCGGATTTGGGTGGCGGGATGTTCCACAGGTGAAGAAGTTTATTCGATCGCCATTTGTTTGTTAGAGTTTTTGAGCGATCGAATCGTCCCGCCGCCGATCCAGATTTTTGCCACCGACATTAGCGAGCAGGCGATCGGCAAAGCGAGGTCTGGCGTCTACTCAGAAAACCAGATGGTAGATGTTTCACCACAGCGACGTGCTCGTTTCTTTATTCCCGAAGAAACTGGTAGCTATCGAATCAGCAAAGCAGTCCGCGAACTGTGTGTATTTGCCCGACAAGACTTAGGTAGCGACCCGCCTTTTTCCAATCTCGATTTAGTTAGCTGTCGCAATGTGCTGATCTACTTGGCAGAGTCACTGCAAAAAAAAGTGATACCGATTTTTCATTACAGTCTTAACCCAACTGGCTTTCTCCTGTTAGGCACTTCTGAGAGTACCGGAAAATTTACATCATTATTTACGGTAGTCCATAAAAAGTCTAAAATTTATGCCAAAAAGTTGACTGATACTCGTTCCATTTTTTCGTTTACGCCGAGTTCCTATCCCGTCGCTCAAGCTGCTCAACAACCGGGAAGGAATGTAGAAAATTTAATGGATAGCTTTGACTTAGAGCGAGAAACTGACCAACTGATTTTGAATCGCTATGCCCCAGCCAGCGTGCTTGTCAACGAGGAGATGAAAATCCTGCAAGTGCGCGGAGACATCGATTTTTACTTTAGAGTCGCAGCCGGGATGCCGGACTTAAACTTGCTAAAAATGGCAAGGGCAGGATTGCTGGTTGAGCTTCGCACGGCGATTTATGAGGCACAAACGCAAAACGTGACGGTTAGGAAAGAAAGGATATTGGTTGAATCGGGCGGACGATCGACTACCGTCAATATTGAGGTGATGCCGTTTCAACCCCACACCTCCACAGCACGCTATTTTTTGGTGGTATTTCAAGAAGTTTTACCCGTCGTAGCGATCGACTTGTCCACCCTCAATTCTCAAAGCGGCGAAGGTGTTTTAGATCCTGAAAATGAGCTGCTGAGGCAGGCACTTGCCACCGCTAACCAAGAAAAAACGGCGGCTCTAGTGCACCTGCAATCGCTGATTAAAGAGCAGGAAAATCTCAACCAAGACCTCAAAGTTGCCAACGAAGAAATCCTATCGAGCAACGAGGAGTTGCAAAGCACCAACGAGGAGTTAGAAACTGCCAAAGAAGAGATTCAAGCCACTAACGAGGAACTCACCACCACTAACGAGGAACTTCGCAGTCAATATCTGGAACAAAGCCAGCTCAATAACGATCTGACAAATTTCTTTGCGAGTATCAATATCCCGATCTTAATGCTGGCAAATGATTTACAGATTCGACGCTTTACGCCAACGGCGCAGGGACTTTTTAATCTGATTCCGACAGATATTGGACGACCTTTTAGCGACATTCGATCGACTCTTGACGTTCCCGACTTGGAACAGATGATTTTGCAGGTGATTGATACTCTCCACACCAAAGAACAAGAAGTTCAAACTTTATCGGGATATTGGTACAACATCCGCATTCGTCCTTATCGCACCACGGAAAACCAGATTGACGGTGTGGTGATGGTTTTGATCGATATTGATGCACTCAAACGCAGTGCCGCCACCTTGGAGGATGCCCGAAACTACGCTGAAACCATCGTGGAAACTGTGCAAACGCCTTTAGTCGCGCTAGATGCTGATTTCCGAGTGAATAAAGCGAATCGATCGTTCTATGAAACGTTTCAGGTTTCATCCCCAGAAACAGCGAAAATTTCGCTGTTTGAATTGGGAAATGGGCAGTGGAATATCCCGCAATTGCGATCGATATTGGAAGATATTTTGGTTAGTGAGGTTCAGCTTCACAACTTTGAGTTGGATCACGTATTTGAGCAGATTGGGCAGAAAACTATGCTGCTGAATGCTTGTAAACTTGAACGAGAAGACAAAGCTTTAATGATTTTGTTGTCGATCGAGGATATCACCGATCGCAAGCAGTTTGAGACAGTACGATCGCAGTTATTGCAGCAGGAACAGTTTGCCCGCCAACAAGCAGAAACCGCTAACCGTGCTAAAGATGAATTTCTGGCGAATCTCTCCCACGAACTCCGCAATCCCCTGACTCCGATCCTGGCATGGGCACAACTGCTGCAATCCGGTAACCTGAATGAAGCAGTCGCTAATCGCGCTATAGAGGTGATCGAACGGAGCGCGAGGGCGCAATCTCAGTTAATCGAAGATATCCTGGATATTTCCCGGATTACCAACGGCAAGCTCACTCTCGATCGCACTCCGGTCGATCTGGTTGTGGTGGTACAAAGTGCGATCGACGGGGTGCAATTATCAGCAGAAGCAAAAAACATTCAAATTGTTTCGCAGTTGACTTCTGCGACTGTTTTAGGCGATGCTGCTCGCTTGCAGCAAGTTGTGTGGAATCTGCTATCTAATGCCATTAAGTTTACTCCAGCGGGGGGACGAGTGGAAATTGTCTTAGAGGCGATCGACGATCGCGCTCAACTTCGAGTCAGCGACACCGGAAAAGGGATTCGGGCAGAATTCTTGCCGTATATTTTCGATCGTTTCCATCAAGGCGATTCCAGCAGCACTAAGGCGAATCAAGGGCTGGGATTGGGTTTGTCGATCGTGCGCCATCTGGTAGAGTTGCACGGGGGAACGGTGCAAGCGGATAGTCCGGGTGAGGGACAAGGAACTACAATGACTCTGAGATTGCCGTTGCGATCGCAGTCTCAAGAGTTGATAAGTGCGATCGATATAGAGTCAACTGCTTTGGTAGCGCCTTTAAACGCCTCAAGCGAGATTGTCCCCTCTCTCGAAGGCTTGCACATCTTAGCTGTGGACGATCGGATCGATACGCGGGAGCTCTTAGAATTTGTGCTCGCAAGCTACGGGGCCGAGGTTTTGACAGTTGCATCTGTAAAAAGTGCGATCGCGGCTTTGAAGGAGAATCCCGGCAAATACGACGTGCTAATCTCGGATATCGGAATGCCAGAGGAAGATGGATATTTCTTGATTCGAGAAGTCCGAACCCTTGCTGCGGAAGCCGGAGGAGCAATTCCAGCCGTTGCGCTGACTGCGTATGCGAGCGATAAAGAGCGGCAAAGGGCGATCGAAGCGGGTTTCAACGAACATATTGCTAAGCCTGTGAAGCCCGTTCAACTAGCATTAATTGTTGCCAATTTAGCGGGACGATTTTAAATATTGTGGACCCGGAGATCCCCCTAAATCCCCCGATCGAAGGGGGACTTTGAGAACTCTCT
>JAUBOH010000474.1:0-4780 GCA_036700145.1 Microcoleus occultus BM001215366 | reverse complement strand
CCCCTAAATCCCCCTTAAGAAGGGGGACTTTGAAAAAACTCCTGTCCCCCCCTTCGATCGGGGGGCTAGGGGGGATCGGGTCTTAATAGTCAAACCGCAGTCTCTGACTGGGTTTAACGTTAAGTTGACACTCCTTGGGCTCTCGGAGTGTCCCTACAGATGGGCGATCGACTTTACGGGCGATCGACAGAAGAGCTCGATCGCCCCGGCAGCTTAAAAATTAAAATAGTGTGCAGAATAACGGACTTGTGCCCCAAGACAGAGGAAAATATCGCTACTCCACAATATAGAAGTTGTCTATGCAGCCGATTCGCACATTTAACGTTTCCCCATCCCTACCCCCAATCCTCGAACCCCTACGCAAGCTTGCCTATAACTTGCACTGGGATTGGAACGTTGATACCAAAGACCTTTTCCGCCGGCTCGATCGAGACCTCTGGGACTCCAGCAACCAAAACCCAGTGCTGATGCTGGGAACCATATCTCAAGAGCGGCTGCAAGAAATGGCAGAAGACGAAGGCTTCATCGCTCAAATGAACCGAGCCGCCCAGCAGTTAGATGATTACCTCAAAAATCGCGCCTGGTATCGCAAACAGCGCGGCACAGAGAAAAAAGAATGCTACGCTTACTTTTCGATGGAATTTGGCTTAGTCAAAGCTCTACCCATCTATTCCGGCGGTTTGGGCGTGCTCGCAGGCGACCACCTCAAATCAGCTAGCGATTTGGGCTTGCCCTTAGCTGGTGTCGGCCTCCTCTACCAAGAAGGCTATTTCTCGCAGTATCTCAACGCTGACGGCTGGCAACAAGAACGCTATCCGCTCAACGATTTCTACAATATGCCCCTGCACCTGGAACGCAATCCCGACGGTTCGGAATTGCGGATTGAGGTGGACTATCCCGGCCGTAAGGTTTACGCGCGGATTTGGCGGGTACAAGTGGGAACGGTTCCTCTGTACCTGATGGATACAAATATTGAACCTAACAGCCGCTACGACCAAGATATTACCGACCAACTGTACGGCGGTGATAAAACTCTGCGGATGCACCAAGAAATCATGCTGGGCATCGGCGGCGTGAAAATGCTCAAGGCTTTGGGCTTGACAGTCACTGCTTATCACATGAATGAAGGCCACGCGGCTTTCATGGCTTTGGAACGCATACGGATGCTGATGGAGGAATATCACCTGAGTTTCAAGGAAGCGGAACAGGTGGTGGTTTCGAGCAGTATGTTTACGACTCACACGCCTGTCCCTGCTGGGTTTGACTTGTTCGAGCCGGATATGGTGATGCACTATCTGGGTCAGTATCCTAAGATGTTTGGCTTGTCGCAAGATCAGTTTCTGGGATTGGGCCGGGAGAATACTGGCGATTTGTCTGGGCCTTTGAATATGGCAATTTTGGCAATTAAAATGTCGAGTTTTGTCAACGGGGTGGCGGCTTTGCACGGTGTCGTGTCGCGCCCGATGTTTCAGGGGTTGTGGCCGGGTTTACCGCAGGAAGAAGTGCCGATTACTTCGATTACCAACGGGGTGCACGCTCGCAGTTGTGTGGCGAAGTCTACTCAGGAGTTGTACGATCGATACCTCGGCCCGGATTGGGAAATGACCCCCACGGACGATCGCCTGTGGGACAGAATTGCGTCGATTCCTGATGAGGAACTGTGGCGCAATCACGAACGCTGTCGATCGGAGTTGGTGGTGTTCGCGCGGGAGTGGCTGCAAAAGACTTTGCGCGAGCGCGGTGCTGCTCAAACGGAAATCGAACCCGCGCGCGAGGCTCTCGATCCCAAGGTGCTGACGATCGGATTTGCGCGTCGTTTTGCTACTTACAAACGGGCGACACTGTTTTTGCGTGATGTCGATCGAATCATGCGGATCATGCGGGACAAAAACTGCCCCGTGCAGTTTGTGATTGCTGGGAAAGCTCACCCGATGGATATTCCGGGTAAGGAATTGATTCGGGATATCGTTCACTTCATCCGCGAACATGACACGCTGAATTCGATGGTGTTTTTGCCGAACTACGACATTAACGTGGCTCGGATGATGGTGTCGGGCTGCGATGTGTGGCTGAATACGCCGCGCCGCCCCCGCGAAGCTTCCGGTACTTCGGGGATGAAAGCTTCGATGAATGGTTTGCCAAATCTGAGCATTCTTGACGGTTGGTGGGATGAGGCTGATTATGTTCGCACTGGTTGGCCGATCGGACATGGCGAGTTTTACGAAGATACTAAGTATCAGGATGATGTCGAGGCGAATGCTTTGTATGACTTGATGGAAAAGGAAGTTGTACCGCTGTTTTACAACCGGGATGCTGATGGAATTCCGCGCGGTTGGACGGCGAAAATGAAGGATTCTATTGCTTTGAACTGTCCTTTCTTCAATACGGCTCGGATGGTGAAGGATTACGCACAGCGGGCTTATTTCCCGGTGAGCGATCGTTTCTTCACTATGACTTCGGATAATTGTGCTCCGGCTAAGGATTTGTCTCAGTGGAAGAAGCACGTTCTGGCGAAGTGGTACGACATTAAGATTGAGTCTGTTGATATTTCCGAGGATAAGGAACTTAAGGTCAATCAGTCGATCGCTGTTAAATCTCGGATTAATCTGATGGGATTGACACCGGCTGACGTGCAAGTCGAACTTTATCAAGGTTTGATCGATGTTAACGGCGATATTGTCGGCGGCGTGCCGGTGGTGATGGAGTATTTGGGTGAAGATTCCCACAATTCTAGCCTTTATACGGCTGACATTACTTATACTTCTAGCGGTTTGCAAGGTTTGTCGTTGCGCGTTTTGCCGAAGCACGAAAATCTCAGCAGTCCTTATGAAGCTGGTGTGATTCTCTGGGCACATTAGTCAGTTGACAGTTGATAGTTGACTGTTGACAGTTTGTAGGGGCGGTGCCAAGAGTGCCCGCCCTCTTAGTTGACTCTTGTTATCTCCCTTGCGGAATGACTATGTAGCCGGTTGCGCGATCGCCCAAAACCAAATTCCGCTCGATTCCCCAGTACCACCAGTGAGCGCCGATATAGGCGCACAGCAAGGCATCTAGCTGGTCTTCTAAGGCTTTGAGAGTTGCAACACTCGTGGGGGTTTCGGGGAGTTTTGAACCGCCGCTCACAGGCAATATTCCTGTACTACAAGACAGATTTAGAGAGGGTTCAAGGCTCGGTAAAATATCTATAATATACTGGCAGAGTTTCATCAATTCTAGTTGACGTTCTGCCAGTTTTCCTTTTTTATATTTGATGATTCTGTCTAATTTAAATAAGTTGATTGTGGCTGGATGGGGATAAACCTCTATTTGATATCTGCCTAATTTCTTAGCTTCTATTATCGGTGAGTGGACAAATCCTCGGCTTTCTAAACTCAGACCAAATTCGACTGTTTTCTGGGCGAAGGGGCGGGAAAGGTTGGCGGGATAGCAGCCTGCGTGGTAGCGCCCGAAGTGTTTGTGGGTAAGTTTATCTGCCTCGCGCATTCCTGTTAGGTTGGCGATGATTGTGGGTGCGTCTACGGCGATAATTGCTGGTTCGGTTGGGGAGATTTGGGTATCGATCCAGGTGAGGATGTCGTTAAGTGATTGTTGGCGATCGCACTTGATGAATTGCAATCGGTTATTTTCCCAGTTTAAGCAGCACAAACCGCTTGCTCCTGAACTCCAACCTAAGTCTATGCCGATAAATTTCATTTAGTATTATTGAACCGCGAAGACGCTAAGGACACGAAGGAAGAAGAGGGAAGAAGCAGGAAGAAGTAGATAATCTTCTACCGGGAAGGAAGTAAAAGATCGATCGCACAAACTGCACTCAACTTTTATCTTGTTTCTCGTCGGATGGTGGGGACTGTTTTTGCACTTGTTTTTGGCGTTCTCTCACCGCTTGTTCCAAAATGAATGCTGACAAGCCGCTGATTGAACGGCGTTCCTCATTTGCCCACTCTTGAAGTAGGTCATAAATTCCTTCTGCTATGGAGGTTGATATACGTTTAGCCATTAGAGGTTAATTGTTTTTTATTTAAGCCGATCGTCATTGTCCAGTATTTTAGACAATCTTGTCGAATATGCAGCAGAGTGTCGCAATTTGCTGCATTATGCGCTATATTCTTAGAGAGTCAAAAGCCAGCGCTGAACTTTTGCAGGGCCCGCGCTGGCTGATGGCTCCCCAAATACAAGGAGACAATCCAAATAAAAGGAGACAATTACTATGGTAAAGCCTGTGAGCGACGGGAAGGAATATAACCGCGGCTATCAACAAGCTTTAGAGGATTTTGGCATCACGCAACTGCTGTCGGGCATCCGCAACTACTCCGATGAGGACTTTGATGCTACGTGCGCGCGCATGACTAAGCCAGAGATCGAAAGCTTGGCGGTGTTTCTGATTCTGCGCGTGGGGGCGAATCTGAACGGAAGCGCCATCGCCCGTTATCTCAACACTCTCAGAAAAGCCAATTCTCCGGTAATTGCCGATCGCGCGATCGAACTCAACCCAAATTCGCGATCGAAAACACTTGAAGAGTCAAAGCAGGGATCTCGCACTTCTTGGGCGATCGTCCGAATTTTACCGAATGCTGAGCACTACACAATTGCCCGTTTTGTGAATCGCCAAGATGCGGACGATCGGCGGAGGGCTTTGTGTCGGTTTATTCCGGGGGGTGTGTTTGAGGTTGTGATGTGCGATCGGGCTTAATCAATAAACACAAATCCCGTAGGTTCACTAAATCCAGATCCCCCTAAATCCCCCTTAAGAAGGGGGACTTTGAATGCTCTTGTCCCCCCC
>JAUBOH010000473.1:0-4809 GCA_036700145.1 Microcoleus occultus BM001215366 | reverse complement strand
CTTCCGATCTGCCGTATCCCTACCCAAAATAACATTGTAGGGACACGGCACTGCCGTCTCCTCTATTTGCCAGAAGAAGGGCACAAATCGGCAAGCTCGCAAACATCGCAACTCGGTTTTCTCGCATTACAAACCGCCCGCCCGTGATACACCAGCCGAATCGACCAATTTTCCCAATCCGGCTGCGGCAACAATAACATTAAATCCCGCTCGATCCGCATCGGATCGGTATGTTTCGTCAAACCCAACCGCTGAGTCAAACGTTTAACGTGAGTGTCTACTGTCACGCCCACATGAATGCCAAAAGCGTGAGCGAGAACCACATTAGCCGTTTTGCGCGCAACTCCCGGCAATTCTAATAGTAGTTCCATTGTCTGCGGGACTTGATTGTTGAATTTATTGACGATCGCCCAACAAGCAGCTTTAATATTTTTAGACTTATTCCGGTAGAAACCAGTCGATCGCACTAAACTCTCCAATTCTTCTAAATCCGCATTTCCCAAAGCCACCGCATCGGGGAAACGATCGAACAAAGCCGGCGTTACCAGATTAACTCGCGCATCCGTGCATTGAGCCGAGAGAATTGTCGCCACCAGCAACTGCACCGGAGTTTCGTAGTCGAGAGTGCAAGGAGCTTCTGGATACAGGCTTTTGAGGCGAATCAGGATTTCGAGCGATCGTTGTTCTAAACTTAACTTTTTAGTCATAGGGCATCGGGCATCGGCCAAACAGGGCATCGGCCAAACAGGGCATCGGGCATTAGTTATATCAATTCCGGCTGTGCCGGAACGACAAGCGAGGAGACGGCAATGCCGTATCCCTACCGCGATCAATTGTAGGGACACGGCACTGCCGTCTCCTCCGTTTATATCATTCCGATGCAAACGAATTTGATATTATTAGTTAGTTGCCATCAATAACGAATAACAAATAACTAATAACCAATCACCCATGACTATTGCTGCATGAGACTTCGGAAATCGAACCCGGCTAAATTAGCAGTATCCCTAACAATCAAGAAAATTCCCAAACCGAGTAACAGCACCAAACCAGTCTGCATCACATTTTCCTGAATTTTGTTAGGCAACGGTTTACCCCGCAGTCCTTCTATTAACAGAAAAGCTAGCTGACCGCCGTCCAAAGCAGGTAAAGGCAAGATATTAATCACAGCCAAATTGATGCTAATTAGCACAGCATACTGAAACAAACTCGCTGCATCCGATCGCGCAATCCCTGCACCAATCGCCACAATCGCCACAGGCCCGGACAACTTTTCGGCAGTCTGGCTGAAATTGCTAGCTAACTGCCCGAAACCTTGAAAAGTCAGCACCACAATCCGTTCAAATTCAGTTGCTGCTTTGGTAAACGCCTCTACAATTCCGGTGCGCTTCCGCACGACAGTACCGTTAGAAGTTAGCTGCACCCCAATCCGACCTTTACCATCTGGTGCCAGTTCGGGAGTAACTGTCACCGCAAATTTTTGTTCTTGGCGCTGAATTTCCAACGCTAGGGGTTTGTTGGGATTATTTTGGATTGCTGCGACTAGAGATTTGATTGCTTCGCCCGAAGCGCCCAATTCCTTACCGTCAACAGACAGAACAATGTCGCCCGATCGAATTCCCGCTTGTTTCGCGGCCGAACTGACTTGGGCGGCGACTTCCGGGACTTTAACTCCCGGTAGGTAGTTCATGGATGCTGCGCCGACAGTGGTCAATTGCACCACCAGCAGGAAGTAAGCAAAAATCAAGTTGGCAATGACTCCTGCACTAATGACGATCGCCCGATCGAGCACGGGGCGATTTTTGAGCAAATTCGGGTCATTTGGAGGGATATTGCTGTCGGGATCGTCGTCCGGGAAACCCACGAAACCTCCCAGGGGAAAGGCGCGGAGGGCGTATTCAGTTTCCGGGCCTTGGTACTTCCAGAGGACGGGGCCGAAACCAATCGAAAAGCGGTTGACGTGGATGTGTTGAAGTCTCGCCGCCAGGAAGTGGCCGAGTTCGTGAACGACTATCAAGATACCTAAAACTGCGATCGCTGCCAAAACTGACATGAAGGATTCCAATTACGCTTTTACTTGACTTTGATTTATTTTAATATCTTTTTAATGTAGGCGGCTTGGGAGCGGCAATTTTCGGTCACACTAGACTGATAGCAGAAGGAAGAAGGAAGAAACTATGCCCGATGCCCGATGCTTTTAGGCCCTGTTTGGCCGATGCCCGATGCCCAATTCCCAATTCCCAATTCCCAATTCCCAATTTATGAAAGACACTTCTTTGAATATTATCGCTATTTCTATCTTCGCGATCACCGTTTCAATATTATTGGGGCCCTTATTCAATTTACCAGAGGCCGTACCTGCGATCGCCACTTTTTGCCTGTTAGGGCTAGCCACCCTCGACAATTTCCAGTGGCAAGGTCAAGGCGGTACAATTTTAGTAGATTGGCTGGGGGGAAGTTCCAAACAAAAGCGCGATCGAATCCTCCACCACGAAGCCGGACACTTCCTAGTCGCCCACCTGTTGGGAATTCCCGTAACCAGCTACGCCCTCAACGCTTGGGAAGCATTTAAACAAGGCCAAACAGCCCAAGGCGGCGTTCGATTTGAAGACGAAAAATTAGCATCTCAACTCCAAAGCGGCACTCTTTCCGGTCAACTATTAGACCAATACTGCACCGTGTGGATGGCCGGAATAGTCGCCGAAAAATTTGTTTATGGCAGCGCCCAAGGAGGTGCAGAAGACCGCACCAAAATCAGCGCAATCTTAACACAACTTCGGCGTCCAAGTTCCGAAATTCAACTCAAACAAAACTGGGGCTTGCTGCGAGCAAAAAACCTGATTGAAAGCCACAAATCAGCTTACGAAGCCTTAGTCGCCGCAATGGAAAAAAGAGCCACCGTTGCTGAGTGCTGCGACACAATCCAGCAAAATTTGTAGTATTAAAAAGTAAGGTAATTGTACCATGACTGCAACAGATGTACGTTTATGGACTGTAGCCGAATACCGCCGCATGACCGAAACTGGCATTCTCAATCCCGATGAACGAGTTGAATTAATTGACGGGCAAATTATTTCAATGAGTGCCAAAAATCCTCCCCACGCAGCAACTAATCTCTGTGCGGCGGACTATCTCAGGAATCTGGTAACAGGACTTGCTTTAATTCGCATCCAAGACCCAATTACTCTAAGTACAAATTCCGAACCAGAACCGGATATTGCTGTAGTACAAATTGACCCCCGGCTGTACCAAGATTTTCATCCCGCACCCGCTAACATTTTCTTATTAGTAGAAATAGCTGACACGACTTTAGAAACAGACCGCAAGCGAAAAGCGCCAGCTTATGCTAGGGCGGGAGTTGCTGATTATTGGATACTTGATGTTAACAGGTGGCAAGTTTATGTCTTTCGAGAACCGCCTGATGGAAACTATCAACTAGAAACAGTATTTAATGAAGATGATGTTTTGTCAATGCTGGCATTTCCAGAAATAGAAGTTCAGATTTCGCGACTGTTTCCTTAAGTCTGCGGGGCGGGTTTATTGATATCAAATGAATTATCAAAATGTTGTAGGGGCTCCCCTCACCAACCATATATAACAATGACCGACAATTTAGATAAACCCGCCCCCACCCCACCGTAAATCTGAACGTAAATTTGGCTTGTTTGTTGGGTGGGGGCGGGTTTTTGAAATTGTTTGTTTTGGGGCAATTATTGTTGGTGAGGGGAGCCCCTACAAATCTATCAATTCGCAATGCCCAATTTCCAATTCCCAATTCCCAAATTTTCAGGATCGTCCCGATCGCTGCAAAAAAACTTAGTATGAGCGCGTAGCGTGAGTTATACTCCTACTGGAAAGACTGCGACAGCCCAAAAATCCCGAAATCAAAGTTTATGAGCAACATTTCCCCGCCTCAACCAGCCGCCAACAACCCGGAAACAAAAAAACTCAGTTTTTCCACAAAATTAGCATACGGCGCGGGAGACCTCGGCCCCGCAATTACTGCGAATGTTCTGGTATTTTTCCTGCTGTTTTTCTTTACCAACGTCGCCGGTTTGGCTGCGGGGACTGCTAGCAACATTTTGCTGATCGGCAAGGTTTGGGATGCGATAAATGACCCGATTGTGGGGGTTTTGAGCGATCGCACATCTCACCCCTGGGGGCGCCGGTATCCTTGGATGGTATACGGTGCAATTCCTTTCGGGATATTCTTCTTTTTGCAGTGGATTGTTCCCAGCAAAGATCCAACGATATTATTTTGGTACTATGTGGCGATCGGCATTTTGTTTAACACAGCTTATACCGCCGTCAACCTGCCTTACACCGCCCTCACCCCAGAATTAACCCAAGACTACAACGAACGCACTAGCCTTAACAGTTTCCGGTTTTCTTTCTCGATCGGCGGCAGCATTTTGTCACTAATTTTAGCGCAAATCATTTTTGCTTTAGTTAAAGACGACACCCAAAAATATTTATTATTAGGTGCAATCTGTACAGTGATTTCAGTATTGCCTTTGTATTGGTGTTTTTTGGGAACCCGCAAACACGTCTTATCTCAACTGCAAGAAAATCCAGTACAAGATAATTCCACATCCTTGCCGCTGAAAGAACAGTTACGCATTGCATTTAACAATCGCCCTTTTTTGTACGTAATTGGAATTTATCTATGTTCTTGGCTGGGAGTGCAATTAACTGCTTCTATTTTACCTTACTTTGTCATCAACTGGATGAAACTGCCGCCAGCAACTTTTACCCAAACTGCGATCGCCGTTCAAGGTACTGCACTCGCCATGCTATTTGTTTGGAGTA
>JAUBOH010000472.1:0-4811 GCA_036700145.1 Microcoleus occultus BM001215366 | reverse complement strand
AGGTGAAGAAAGCGGGCATAGGGCATAGGGCATAGGCCTCCGTGGGCATCAGTTGCGAGCGGTGTGTACCTCATTTTATTGAGAACCGCTATAGCGGCGCCAAATAACTAGGCTTCTTTGTTCCCTATTGATAATTGCCTTTCCTTACTAGAGTTTTTGGCTCCAGTATCGAATTCTCTCTGAAAATTTCCTGCCTATTATGCGTTTGTCCCGGGTAATTGTTTGGATAGGCTGCTGACAGGTCATTAATTATTTAATGATTTGAGGTTCTCTGCAAAAAATCAACAAAAATGAAGTCACTGGACATTATAAATAGATGTCGCTTGTTCAAGATACGGCAGGCATTATTCCAGACAATGGTGTTACCTAAAAAACAGAGGTGTAGCGAAATCTCGCCTTACAAAGACAATTAAAGTTTATTGAAAATTGCTCGGTTCATGAGTTGCCAAAAATCTAATGTAGTGGTTGGTTATTAGGAGATCAACCAAACTATTGTTGCGGCAAAATCGCTCGAAGTTTTACAAAATAAAATATATAAAATTATCCAAAAACCTCTTGACATTTTTTCAATATAAATCTACATTTTAAAGAGGGAAAGAGGAATCTCGCCCAAATAGCGGAAAGTAACCGGCAATAGGTTACTAATTCCCAAATCTGGCTCGAAAAAACAAACAAGGAGTCTCAAAATGAAAAAGAAAAACTTACAACCTCAAGTTTCTGCTCCAGTGCAACGCCCCACCACCGGCATCATCAACGCCCAGCCTAACGGCGGTGTTGGAGCTTCCGTCCCGTTGGCTATATTGATGATATTTGCTGGTGATGACGCCGAGTAAAGTGTGTGGCAAGAATAAAGGTTCTCAAAAGGCACCGCAATTCTGCTATCAATCCTGTCGATATTCTATCGTCTAGCCTTGCTGTTTAGTTGCTAGTTCGATATTTCCGAAAGCTGTTTTTATTTTTTTGGTAAAAATTGATAAGACAGCGAGGCAGGAGTGAAACATTAAAAAGTACCAGCCACCAGCTTACTGACTTAGTAAAACTGGCTGGCTGGGCTTTAAATCAGTTAAAATTCTCAGCAAAAATGATAGATATTCTTTAGTTGGCAGCATCCAAAATTTCCCCGAACAATCAAGGTCGATTTAGGAATTATTGTAAATTATTTTTAGATGGTAAGCTGTGCCTGACTTAAACGAAATTTCTGGACTCCCCGAACTTTGGACGCACACTCTAGGCGATCCCCGAGTTACAATCGCCGTCATTGAAGGACCGGTAGAATTAGAACGAGCCTGTTTCCAAGGCGCTAATCTCACCAAGATAGAACCTTACTGGCAAGAAGATATCGAAATCGACCCCAAATATATTAATAAATTTTTGGAAGAGAGTAAGGAACAGGATAAAAGAATAGACGAATATGAAAAAAACGCCATCAATCGAGACCAGGCGATGGCAAAAAAAGAAATAGAAGAGGATCAGACTATCCCCCCAGCCATTCGGGCACGTCTGAATTTAACCTTTCACGCCAACCATATTTGTAGTACCATCTTCGGTCAACACGGCTCTCCTGTGGCAGGAGTTGCCCCCAAGTGCAGGGGCATCAACATTCCCATAGGCTTCGATCAAGATAGCCCCTATTCATCCCTCGCCCTAGTCCGAGCGCTGGATTTGGCTATGAATCAGGGAGCACACATTATCCACGTCTCCCTCGGCATCCCCACCCAAACAGGGGAAGCCCACGAATTATTGGCACGGGCCGTGCGCCGGTGTCAGGAAAACAATATTTTAATCGTCGCAGGCACTGGCAACGATAAAGGCGAATGTTGGGTGATTCCATCAATTCTCCCGGGCGTATTGAGTGTGGGAGCTATGAAAGACAACGGACAGCCTTTCAAATTCAGCAATTGGGGAGGAAGGTACCAAGAACAAGGCATACTCGCGCCCGGGGAAAATATCTTAGGCGCGACTGTAGGAACCGATGAACCTGTTCGCAAACAAGGCACAAGCTGTGCTGCCCCGATTGTGACGGGAGTTGCCGGATTGTTAGCGAGCCTGCAACTGGAACGGGGTAGACCTATCGATCCTGAAGCTATAAAGGCTGCCATTTTGAACAGCGCCATTCCCTGCGATGCCGCAGAAATTGAAGAACCGGAACGCTGCATGGTGGGCAAACTCAATATTCCGGGGGCCTTAAAGTTAATGGGGGTCGAATCTCTGACAACTGTTGCTGCGTCTAACTGCTTCGCGGTGTCCGAAACCCCTGTCTCAACTGCTGTAGAACTTCTCCCCCCCCAACCTCCCAACGCGCAAAGGCGAGCGATCCTAGAGGAAACGGCTCTCTCGCTCGGGAAAGGGGGGCTGGGAGAGTTGGATCGAGCTGCTGTCATAGCTTCTAGCACAACCCCAGAACATCCTCTATCCCATACAGGTATTTCAGCAATGTCGAATAGCCCTGGAAACGCCACCGCACTGAGCGCCTCTGGGGATGGAGTGACACCCAGCCAGCCGTCAAACTTAGTCTATGCCTTGGGAACCCTCGGCTACGACTTCGGCGCGGAAGCGAGGCGCGACTCGTTCAAGCAACTGATGCCCGCTGTCAGCATGGATGGCATATTGGTTCCTGCCAATCCCTACGACGCTCGCCAGATAGCCGACTATTTGGAAGCGAATCCCTCAGAAGGCAAAGCTCTAATTTGGACGCTGAATCAGGAGCTAACTCCCATCTATGCCCTGCAACCGGTAGGTGCATTCGGTGCTGACGTTTACGACGTGTTGCAGCAACTGTTAGCCGGGCAGGTGCTTGCAGAAGATAGCGAAGACTATATCGAACGGGTGAGCATCCCCGGATGGCTGACTGACAAAACCGTGAAGCTGTTATCCGGTCAAGTGCTTCCAGTGGTTAAAGTCCACAACATAAGAGGAATGTACGGCTGGAAAGTGAATACCCTGGTTAGAGCAGCCGTGGAAACAGTCCGCTCCCAAGCAGAAGCAGCACCTGACGAACAGGCGATGCAGCGCTCTCTGACCAGCTTCCTCAACCGCATTTACTACGATTTGCGGAACTTGGGGCAGATAGCGCGCGATCGTGCTCTCAACTTTGCAGCGACCAACGCCTTTCAAGCAGCCTCCACTTTCGCCGAAGCAGTAGTCGCGGGCATGGAACTCGACAGCATTGATGTGGAAAAAAGCCCGTTTTGCCGCATCAACAGCGATTGCTGGGATGTCAAATTGAAGTTTTTCGACCCAGAAAACGGTCGTCGCGCTAAGAAAGTTTACCGCTTTACAATCGATGTCAGCGATACCATCCCGGTTACTCTGGGCGAGGTGCGCTCTTGGTCTACACCTTATTGAGGAATCAATCTATGAATCTTAAAGATTTCATTATTCATTTGGGTCAAAATCCCTACAAGCTGATTGCTGCTAAAGAAAATCCTTACGCCGTTATGGAAGAAGCTGGTCTTTCCGAGACGGAGCAGGAAATTCTCACCAGCGGAGACCTCCAGCGCATTGCAGAAGCTATTGAAGAAGGCATCCAGACAGGTGTACCCATCCTTAGCTAAAAAGCGTAAAGCGTACATGGGGTGGTTAGTTTCACCCTGGGTAGCTGTTCAATCTCAACAACAATTTAGTTGAGCGCACTTTTGACCCATCAAGTTATGGCTAAAAAGTGAAGTGAAAAGTGCATTTTATTTACATAGATAGGAGGCAGATTCCCTAATGACAAAAAAAGGCTCTCTTCTGGTAGTAGGTACCGGACTAAAAGCAGGCGGTCATCTGACGTTTGAGGCGCAATCGGCAATTAAGAATGCAGACAAAGTATTCTACGGTGAGGGGAATCCTCTCATTGTTTATCAAATTAACTCTCTCAATCCCAACACTGAAACTTTAACCGATTTATACGGAAAGGGTAAACCGAGAAATATTACCTACTCCCAAATGGTTGACCGAATTATGACAGCAGTGCGGGAAGGATTGAATGTATGTGCGGCCTTCTACGGTCATCCTGGGGTTTTCGTATACGCATCTCACCAGTCCATTCGCCTTGCTCGTGCCGAAGGCTTTGAAGCACAAATGCTGCCGGGGATATCCGCCGAGGATTGTGTGTTTGCTGACCTGGGAATCGATCCGGGAAAATATGGGTGTCAGAGTTACGAAGCAACAGATTTCTTGATTTACCATCGAGTCTTCGATCGGCGAAGTACGCTTGTAATCTGGCAAGTGGGAATTATCGGCCATGCAGATTTTCAAGGCAAGAGATTTGCTTCTAAAGGGGTGGATCTATTAGTAGAAGTGCTTTTAGAAGCTTATCCGGCTGAGCATCAAGCAATTATCTACGAAGCCTCTCAAAATGCACTGTTGTTACCTCGGATCGAGTCAGTCCAGATCGGAAATTTGGCCGAGGCTGACTTAACTAGTATGTCAACTTTAGTCATCCCCCCAGATCCCAGTAAGTCTATTCCTGATATGGAGCGGGTGAAGCGGCTCAATTTAGAGGATTACATCAAATCTAGGACTTAGGGAGGAAGAATAACAGGTGGCCTTGTCAGTGCGGCTTTGAAAACAGTGTGTGATATCATGTCCGATCGATTGACCATAATATCCCGGCCGGGCGGGTTTTTGAGATTGGAGATTGTTGGCAGATATTGTTGGTGAACCCGCCCCTACCTGATGTCGGGTAATCAACCGGACATGATATGACAAGGCTGCCGCTCCTTCTAAGCAAACAGCGCACGATCGCGCCCTGAATTTCGCTGCTACCAACGCCTTCCAAGCTGCCTCCACCTTTGCAGAAGCGGTTGCTAGGGGGATGGAACTCG
>JAUBOH010000471.1:0-4830 GCA_036700145.1 Microcoleus occultus BM001215366 | reverse complement strand
AAAAAATATCTGCAATAATCGATTATGTCATCTCAACATCAATTACTTCAAGTTAACCAGCGTTTCGGCGATGCTGGAAATGCTCTGGCTGCACTGGCACCAAACTTCGTCAATGTTGCTCCTGGTCAACCAGGTTCCCCTGTGCCATTTAAAGTTACCTCCGGCGGCACAGACGCATTCGTGCTGATCCAAGGCTACGATTTGGACAAAGCTGGACTGAGAGTATTGCTCGACGATGCGGTAGTTGGAACCATCAGCCGCGGCTGCAATTCTGGTTGGTCTACATTCATCTTGCCGCTACCAGACTTGCATCCGGGCGAACACAGGCTCCAGTTCGCGAATGTCAGTGCATCTGATGATAGCCTGATTGCTACCGCGATCGTCCAGTGGAGTCCGACTGAAGCGACGATCCAGAATCCATTTGTGGATGATAGTGAAACCATTATTTTGCGGGGTTGGGTGAATCTGGACGTGCAGCGGCAACTCGGAGGCAGTCCCGACGGCGATACTCTCTGGCTGCTCGATGCTGAAGTGGTAGAAGACGTTCGCGGTATTGGTGCAAAAGTGCTGGCAAATCCCGATGTCAACAAAAAGCGAACTCATCCCCTCGGCGATATTAACCGCCTGACTATCCGCTTCCAGGGCATCGACACCCCCGAAATTCACGCGAACGGTTCGCGACAGAACTACGGCTTCCTGGCTTTTGCCAAACTCGAAGAAATTGGCGGTATGCGGTTTCATGCCAAGCGCGGAGACAAGTCAGTAGAGGTACGCTGCTCGGTAACTAGACAGTCCGAGAGGGAAACCATTCTCGACCCGAACCAGCGCGTTTTGGGTTACGTCACCCTCGGCGAACTGAACGCCAACACCGAGATGGTGCGCCTTGGCTACGCTTTTCCTTTCCTTTATGAGAGCATCAGTCCGGCCATGCAGCAGCGCCTGCGCCAATATGCCGAAGCCGCCAGTACCGCTGAGGCGGGAGTATGGCGCGAGTACACGGCCGTACCCGTAGATCCAATGCCTGCTTTAAAAGAACCGATCGCAGATTACGGACAGGTAAATTTTCCGACGTTTTGGCGGCGTTGGGCCGAGTACCGCAAGTCAGGCGGACTGCCGGGTCCCAAGTTCGTTGAGTGGGTGAAAGCCAATAAAGAGAAACGGCTCGCGAATGCCCCTGGTGGTATCAAGTTGTTTTCAGACACGATCGATCCTTCATCAAATCGCCTGCTGGTCAAACCTTGGGAAATCGTGTTCGAGGAGTAGAGAAAACTGTTAGACATCTCTCAAATTGAATCAGAATCAGAATTAGCGCGATCGCCTATTGTAGTCACAGCCAGAGAAAACTGTTCGCTATTCTAGGTGAGATTTTTTATGTCTAAACGCCAACAGTCTCAAGGCTGTCAGCCAATGCTGCGGCGCACTTTTTTATTTTTAATCGGTATAGCTTTGGCGCGGGTGTTGGCTGACTATTTTGCGATCGCCCAAAATCGAGATAATTTCTTGACTCTTGCGCGTCAACTGTGGCAAAAGTCACTCGCTTTTTTATCCAATACACAATCAAATCAAACTCCTCAACCTCTCCCCAGCAATCCCGTTGTAAAATCCGGGAAAACTCCTCAAATTCTCCCTAGCAATCCCATCGTAAAATCGCCGGAAATTCCTCAACCAAAGGTCGAAAATTCTCCTTTTGTGCAGTCTCAACCTCAAATTATCAAACGTTCGGGTAAGCAAGCAAAACCCGTAGAAGTCAGCAGTAAAACGGTAGCTGGTGCAAGTTTTTATCTAACAACTATTGACCTCGCAGACCCGGAAATTTATATCACAATTGGATTAGCTAATAATGCCATTTTAGCAAATAATTCTAAAGTAACTGTGGGTGACGAACCTTTTGAAAATATGGTAGCACGTTACCGAGCTGCTGTTGTTACTAACGGTACTTTTTTTGGCAAAGACGAGCAGAAATCTGTGCTGGGAAATATGGTGGCGGCGGGGAAGTTTCTGAAATACAGCCGCTGGGAAAATTACGGCACGACTTTGGGAATTAAGGCGGGAAATCAACTGGAAATGGTGACAGCTAGAACTGAAGGTAAGCCGGATTGGAGTCAACATTGGTTTTCTCTGACTTGCGGGCCGAGATTGGTTAAAGGGGGGAAAGTTTGGCTGTCTCCTTTGTCGGAAGGGTTTAAGGATTCTCATGTTTTGGGCGTGGGCTCGAGAACTGCGATCGGCTTTCCGGCTTCGAGAGATAAGTTATTTTTGGTGACTTTTCTTGATAGTTTGTCTTTGGAAGCAGAAGCTAAGGTTATGTTGGCGATCGGCTGTTTTGAAGCGATGAATTTGGACGGGGGCGCTTCGGTGGGTTTGGCTCATCAAGGGCAGATTTTATTGCCGGCGGGACGGAATTTGACGAATGTGCTAGTGGTTTACGATCGCGAAAATCCGGCGCCGGCTCAGTTAAAGCAGTCTTGGGAACGCTTCCAAAAGGGCGATCGACCTTTGCCGGACAAATCAGTATTTTTTGATTGAATTCGCAATTGCTATAATATGACATAAGCTTTTGCAGGCAAAGATTATGACAGCAACCAAAGAAAAAACCTGGACAGTCGAAGAATATCACCGCATGATTGAAGCTGGCATTCTCACTGAAGGTGATAAGATTGAATTGCTAGATGGGAGAATTGTTGAAATGAGCGCACAAACTCCACCCCATGCCGCTACAACCCAGCGCAGCGATCGATATCTCCAACACCTGCTAAGAGATTTAGCAGAAATTCGCGTGCAATTGCCAATTACCTTAGCTACTTCGGAACCAGAACCAGATATAGCAGTTGTTCGTATCGATCCGGGCGCCTATGGCGACCATCACCCCAACCCTAGCGAAATCTTGCTGTTAATTGAGGTTTCTTATTCGACATTGCAAATTGACCGCCGGGAAAAAGCCCCGATTTATGCTAGAGCAAATATCGCTGAATATTGGATTTTAGATGTAGCTGCACGCGAGGCATATATTTACCAGAATCCTGCACCGGGAGGCTATCAATCTGAGATTGTTGTTGCAGATAATGCTGTTATTAGAATGCTGGCTTTTCCTAAGATAGAAATTAGTTTGTCTGAACTGTTTTTGCCTGTTTAGTTTTGGTTTTTATTTTAACCGCAGATGGCGGCTGATGAACGCTGATGAACGCTGATAAAGATTTGGAAGCAAGAAGAAGTTGGTATTCTGCGGCGGCGACAGCTTACAATCGAGTTAGACCTCGGTATCCGGTGGATTTGATTGAAAGTGCGATCGCATTAGCTGGGCTTGAGCCCAAAGCAAAGATTCTGGAAATAGGATGCGGCCCGGGAATTGCTACTGTAGAATTTGCTCGGCGAGGTTTTTCAATGGTTTGTGTTGAACCCAGCTTGGAAATGTGCGAATTCGCGCGGCAAAATTGCGCCCAGTATCCGAATGTGGAAATTCAAAATACTAGCTTTGAAGAATGGGATTTGCCAACTGACAGTTTTGATGCGGTTTTAGCAGCAACTTCGTTTCACTGGATACAGCCGGAGATTGGTTGTCCAAAAGTGGCTGATGCTTTGCGAGATAATTGCCCTTTTATTTTGTTGTGGAATGTAGTTCCGTCGCCGAGGTATGAGGTGTTTCAATTATTGGAGGAAGTGTATCGAGATTGCGCTCCTTCTGTGGCTAATTATGCAAGTATAGAACAGGATAGATTGAATTTACAAGCGATCGACAAAACAGTCATCGATTCGGGTCGCTTCCAAAAATTAAGCTCAGATGAATTTGTGTATAATATCACTTATAATACTGATGATTATCTCATGCTTTTGAGTACGCTTTCTCCTTATATAGCTCTGGAGGCGGAAGTGAGAAATGCTTTGTTTGCAGGGTTGAAAGCAAAGATACAGCAGGATGTGGGAGGGGCGATCGAGCTTGAACATTTGTGTACTTTTCAGATTATGCAAAAATCCTGATTGTACCGTTTGGGATTTTCTTTCTTCTGTGAGGTACTCGCGCGAGGCCGGGAGTACCTCACAGAAGCTGAGAAAGTTTATATTCTTAGGTATTATTAAAGCTGAGTTGGATCGATACCCAATTCTTGCAGTTTTGCAGCCATGCGATCGCGCTGTTGCTCGATTTCATCCCGCTGTTGCTCGATTTCATCCCGCTGTTGCTCGATTTCATCGCGCTGTTGTTCGATTTCATCCCGCTGTTCCATCAACTCTACATAAGATAAAAACCGCTGTCCATCGGGACGAATCACCTCTAACTCTGGTTCTGCAAACACAAACCGGACTCCTAGACGCGGACTAATCCACCCATCCAAGGATTCAATTACCGTTAGTCCTGTTTCCGATCTTTGCCATCCGGTTAAATCGTTACGTTCTGGATCGTAGAGGTAATATTCTTCTACACCAAAGTGGCTATAAAATTGCAACTTCAGCGCCATTTCCGATAACGTATTTCCCGGTGACAAAATCTCAAAAACGACTTGCGGAGCGATATTATTTTCTCGCCATTGCTGGTAAGACCCTCGATATCCCTTGGGTCTGCCAAATATCACCATAGCATCGGGAGCACGCCTCGTCTTATTATCGCCTTCGACGGGATACCAGAGTAAATCCCCGGCTACGAATACAGTTGGATTGTCTTTAAATAAGGCTTCGCATCCTTCTTTTAGTTTGACAATCCAAGAAAATTGGAGCGTGTTATCTGACATAGGCTGTCCATCGCTGTCTGGATACAGGACTTTTTCTGGTTGTTTAGTTAGCGGTGGCTGGGTCTGTAGTTGAGGAGTCATTTGAGTAGCACCAGAGACTTCTAAATCT
>JAUBOH010000470.1:0-4897 GCA_036700145.1 Microcoleus occultus BM001215366 | reverse complement strand
GGGCATGGGGCATGGGGCATGGGGCATGGGGCAATTAATCTGCCTACTGACTAATGACTAATGACTATTTTTTGCCTTCTCTCGTCCAACCACTGCTGCAAAATCAGGGCGGCTGCTTTGCGATCGATCGAACCCTTATTTTGCGACACCGAAATCCCTGCGGTTTTCATCAATTCCTCTGCCTCAACCGAAGTCAGGCGCTCGTCTACGTATTCTAGAGGGAGCTCTAAAGCGGAGGCGATGCGACGGGCATATTTCTGCACTTGTCGAGCTTGGGCGCCCACATCTCCGCTCAGGGAGTAGGGCAAGCCTGATACCAAAATTTGCACTCTGCGCTCTCGGACGAGCTCTCTGAGATAAGCTACGTCTCGCTCGAAGGACGATCGTACTAGAGTAGTAATCCCTGTAGCGATTAAACCAGTACCGTCACATCCGGCGAGGCCGACTCGCTTGAGGCCGATATCTAATCCTAGAGCCGATATCCATAATTTATCATTGGACATTATCAATTAATCAATTTGAGATTTGGGATTTACTATTTTTCGCGGAAATAATCTTGTTTTACGAACCGCGAAGACGCGAAAAACGCGAAGGAAGAAGAGAAGAAAGTAAGCTGTTCTGTATTTAAATTGTATGTTAAAAAATAATCAAACTTTTGTGGGGTGGGCGTCCCGCCCGCCCTAAATATACAATTTAAATGCGTGACAGCTTAATCTTGTTTAACGAACCGCGAAGACGCGAAAAACGCGAAGGAAGAAGAGAAGAAAGTAAGAAGAAAATAAGTAATGCGCACCTTATTTTAAGGTAGGGTGCGCCAAGTAACATAGACAGCCGCTTGGATGAAAAGTTTTCTACTTTCTGCTTTCAACTATTAAGTATTAACTGCTTTCTTGCGAGCCGCCGTCGATCGGCAACTCGGGCAGTTTTAGAGGCAAAATGCTGCTGCCATCTGTTGCTGATGATTCGGAATTCTGGAAGTTCAAGGGGTTAACTTGATTGGCTTGGTTGTTTCCTGAGTCTGCCAACAGGGGTTTAATTTCGGAGGACGCTGGCCCTGCTGCGGCTTCGCCAGCCATCGGGCCTAGCCAGGACATTCTGCCCGGTACGGGTTTGCGGGTTGGCTGGAAGCTTTGCAGCATTTCTGATAGCTGGAGTCCTTCGAGAGAAACCAACTTGGACTCGCGCAATTTGTGCCACACCGATCGCGACATCAGCAAACTGTGTTCCAATCGCACTGCTCCAAATTGCTCTAAATAAGCTTCGCGTTCGGGCTGGTAGTCGGCGGAAGCTAGTTGCAGGCTTTGAGCTGGGAAATCTTGAACGAGGCGCGCCATCTGGGATAGCAGTTCAGGGTACAGCCAAGTGTAAGCCGGGTGTACGGTTAACTGGGCGACGTGGGGCTGATGACCGTTGCGGGATAGCTGTATCTGAAAATAGCCGATCGCGGCTTTGCGCTGCGGTTCAAATACGTAGCCGCTAACTACTTCTGTTTTACCCAGCCACTGTCTGACACCTTCGAGTACAGCGCCCAAGAAACTGGTTTTGAAATCTTGAATGTGCCGATCAAATACTTGACGCACCAGCGGCGGCATAGAGGCGGTATCGAGTTGATATAGCAATTGAGCGTCGGCGTTGCTAACCGGCAGCAGGTTGGGCAAATCTGGCGTTGAGGAAGCCATTTCTTGCAGGCGTTCTGGGGCGATCGTCCAGTAAGTCATCTGGGCCAAAGGCTGAAACCCGTTCTGGCGGTACAAAGCCAAGGAAGTTGTGTCGCCGACATTCACCTCCAACAGCCACGTCCGCGCCTCCCAGACTGCCTCAAAGCAGTACCGCAGCAGCATCGAACCAATTCCTTTGCTGCGGGCTTCCGGGTCTACTCCGATGCGATCGATCCGCCAAGTGCTGCGGGTGCGGTTGAAAGGAGAAATCTGAATTATGCCCTTAACCTTGCCCTCTTCTTCGGCAACGTGGGCGCGGAACAGCGACTGACAGGGGTTGGGAAACCAGCTAAAAATCTTGAGCAGTCCGTACCAGCGGCGGATCTGCTGCAATTTTCTACCCAGTACCAAGTCGCAGCTTGCGCCCTTGCGGTTTTCTGGCTCTTCGGCTGTTTCCGCGCACAGTTGTTCCATCGCCTCGATATCGCGATACTGAAACGGCCGAATCACAACCTGGTTTTGGTTTTGGGAGGTAAATGAAGTCATAGCGCGAAAGTGGGGAATGAAAATTTAAAAATAAAATTTCAGAAAGGGGAAGAGTTAGGAAAGTTTAGAGTTTTGAATGCGTTTATTTTCACTTCAAAACTTAGAACTTTTAATTCTTCTCCCTTTCTCGGTTGAGCGAAAATTAAAAATTAAAAATCATCTTTTTTAATTTTTAATTGTTAATTTTTATTTCTCAACTCAAGATTTCTGCGGCAGAGGTCGAATTAAAACGACTGGCGTGCGCTCGTCAGCATTCCCGGCGGGGTTGCTGCGCAAGGCTTGCTCTAAAAATGTTACCGATAAATCGGCGGTCGCTGCTAATATCTTAACTGCTTTCAAGTCGTTAGCGTCTACGATCGCCGCCGCAAGTCCGGTTTCTCGTTGAATTTTTTCTACAACTTGCTGGGGATTGTCCGGGCCTAGGACAATAAATTGGTCGAAGGGAGGCAATGTCCCGGTAACATCGTCAATCAGCCTAGCTTGTTCCCCTGCTAGTTGGTAAAAGACTCCGGGTTTGCCGAATACTTTCGCCACAGCGCCAAGAGCAAATGCTGCAACTACGCGAGTGGGCCCGACTACATCCACCAACGTCTGCATCCCGCAAGCTGTGGCCAAACTCGACATCGGCAAGAAAAATAAGCACACTCGCTTGGCTACCCATCCGGGTTTGATTTCGCTGGGATGGCGGTAGCGTCCCTGCATCAAAGCTAAGGGAGTTTCGGCTAGGGCGACAATATCTCCTTTCTGGGCGCGCGGGAGCACGTAACGCTTGACAATTTCGACTGGATCGTCTACTTCCGTCAGGATATGGGTGCGAACCGGCAAGACTTCTGCAACTCCGACATTTCGGGCGATGGGTACGGTGTCGGAGTTGGGAAATTGCAGCGGGACTACGACGTGGCGGACTTTGGGGATGCGGCCGCCGGGGCCGTAGGTGGTGAAATGTACTTGCACCCAAGCTGACTGCAATTTGCTTAAATCTTGCCCTTGAATGTCTACGGAGACTTTAATTTTGGTGGTTTTTTGGGCTTTAACAATATAGCCGAACCAGTAATCGTCTGCTCTGGCTGTTGCGTCTTTGTGAGAGGGAATTACTTTTGTCTGGGAAGTAACAGCGTCCAAACTTCCGTCTGACAGCAGTTTCACCTGTGCGCGCACTTCCGGTAACATCACCTCGAACCGCTGTGTCAGGTTGCGGAATTCCATTTCCCCGACTAAAAGATAGCGGTTTGGTTCGTTTATGGCTAAGTGCCATTCTCCGGCTGTTAGTTCTAGTTTATTTGCACTCCCAGTCCGGCGATAGTTCAACTCTAGGCCCACTCCGCCCAATGCTAGCAGCGAACCGGCTGCTGCGATTCCTGTTGCTAAAGTCTCAATCACTCAAATCACCGCCAATAATATTTTGTGTTTACTGTAGTCGATCTCGGGTACTTCGAGATCCGATCCGGTAGTAATTGGATTTGCAGGGGTTGTTGGGGTTGGGGTTGGGATGTGCGATCGGGCTTTTTAATAAAATCAACTAAATGTTAGAATTTTGACCAAAGTTCTTCAACCGATTTCATTGGTATATAAAGCTCCATCGGGTTCAGTTATGAGTACCATCGCGCATTACTTGTTTGTAGCGCAAAGCTGCTGCTTTGAGAGCTTTATTTGGATGGGTTGGATTCAGAAGGGCATTCACGAAATCCTCACTGTCGTCAATGTCTAGTTTCAGCCTTTGGTGCTGTTCGATATTTTTTTTAGTAGTTTTAGTCATAGAAAATATGGTCTATCTAATCTCTCAATTATATACGGCATTTTACCCTATGTGACGCTAAAAGTTAGGGATTGATCGAGCTTGTGCAAAATTACAGATAAGTGCGATCGCCCGTTTGTTGCCACGAGCAAGGTCGGACACTCAAGATGCCGTTTCCCTACCTCGATTAATTGTAGGGACACTCCAAAAGCCGTGTCCTGATTTCGGGTTATGTTAATTCCGATACTACCGGATTTGATATCAGTCATGGTTCTGATGTTTTAAATGTCGTTTTATTGTAATTTAAATATACGATCGCCCAAACAACTCTCTATCGCATTTATCTCATTCTATTTACTTAAGTATTCCCAGCTCACCATCAAGTATCAATTCGAGGAAACCCCTACGAGAATTCCCCGGTATAGCGGTTTTTAGTTGAGATATCGGCAGTACCGTATTGGATGCGATGGCAAACAGCAAGTGCCGCTGTCTGTGCGGGCAAAGTATTTAACGGGAAGGGGCAAAATATTCGCTTAAATCATTTTTGGGTTAATATCGATACATCAACACAAATTAGGTGATTTCAAAATAAGGGCGATCGCCCGATAAATCTGGGTCACAAAAAATAGCTAGGCTAAGTGTAGTCGAGCGAACATGATATCTGCTGACGTACTTTCTTAACTTCCGGTTTTTTGGGAGAATCTGAAAGCGTAGCTACAAATCACATAAGTACAATACTGTTTTTACGCTGCAATCGCGAGTTGCCATGTCATCATCCCAGCCTTCAATCCTCAATAAACTGATTGGTAATGCGCCGCTGCGAACCGTTTTGATTGTCCCGTTCGTGCTGCAAATCATCGGCGCAGTCGGCATTGTTGGCTACTTATCTTTCCGCAACGGACAGAAAGCAGTCAACGATTTGGCATCTCAACTGCGGACTGAAGTCAGCAGCCGCATT
>JAUBOH010000469.1:0-4906 GCA_036700145.1 Microcoleus occultus BM001215366 | reverse complement strand
CAGATGGGAAAACGATCGCCAGTGGTTCCCACGACCAAACCGTGCGACTGTGGGAAATTGATGGCGATCGATACAGTGACTGCCGAAGTTTCAAAACATTGCAGGGCTACAGTAATTCGATGTTTGCGGTGGTTTGGAGTCCCGATGGCACTACCATTGCTAGCAGCAGTGGCGATCGTCTAGTTCGGTTGTGGAATCCTGACACAGGTAAATGCTTGAAAACGTTACAGGGTCACACTCACTGGATTTGGGGTTTAGCCTGGAGTCCGGATGGCACTACCCTTGCTAGCGGATCGGATGACTGCACGGTTCGACTCTGGAATGCCACTACCGGCCAAGGTTTGGCAACCCTGCAAGGACACACAGCCTGGGTATGGACTGTCGCTTGGAGTCCCGACAGTCAAATTCTTGCCAGCGCTGCGGGCGACTTGAATATTCGGTTGTGGGATATTCGGCAGGGGAAATGCCTAAAAATCTTGCAGGGAAATGACAATTGGGTGGGAAGTTTAGCCTGGAGCCCGGATGGAAAAACCCTTGTCAGCGCTTCCCAAGATCGAACTATTCGACTCTGGGATAGCACTACTGGCGAATGCCTCAATGTTTTACAGGGACATGAAAACAGCGTTAAATCCGTAGCTTGGAGTCCCGATGGTACAACCCTTGCCAGTGGTTCCCAGGATCGCACCATCCGACTTTGGGATTCTGCCACTGGCAAGTGTCTCAAAGTTTTGCAGGGACACAGCGATACCCTAAGAGGGGTAATGTGGAGTCCTGACGGTCAAATAATTGCCAGTTGTTCGCACGATCGCACAATTCGTCTTTGGGATTCTGCCACTGGAGAATGCTTGAAGATTCTGGAGGGACATACAAGTCAAGTTTGGTCGGTTTCTTGGCGTCCCGTTTGTTCCAATGTCTCAGAAAATCGCGACTTCGTTCTAGCCAGTAGCAGCGCCGACGAAACGATTAAGCTTTGGAATATCAACACAGGTGAATGTTTGAAAACCCTCAGAGCCGATCGCCCCTATGAAGGTATGAATATTACCAAAGTCACGGGGATTACGGAAGCTCAGAAAGCAACGTTGGAGGTCTTGGGGGCGATCGAAAATTAGTCGGAAATTAGCCTGAACATGGCTTGATTTTTCATAGGCCAAGCCTACGAAAAATCAAGTCGATCGACAACTCCTAGCAAGGACAAGGAGTCCTAAACAACCAAGGTGATATCTCGACTGGGAACAAATCCACTACCAACCTGCAACTTTGCAACCGGAATAGTAAAGAAGTTCAACGCGCCAGTGCTCTGGTTGTAATTAAATCCCTCAGTTGAGGATATTCCACCATATCCACTCTTGGAGATGTTGATTTTATCAACCTCCCAGGGGTTAAAGTCTCTGATCACATCAACGCCGTCATAGGGCGAGTAAGAAATGAACATATCTGCTCCAAGACCCCCTATAAGCGTGTCGTTCCCAGGCTCACCACCAAGCCGATCGTTACCAGGACCACCGTCGAGGTAGTCATTGCCAAAGGAGCCAGCCAATTCGTCGTTGCCATATCCACCGTAAAGGGTGTCGTTGCCATACCAGCCATCTAAGGTATCGTTGCCCCACTCACCCTTGAGTATATCGGCAGAATCATTGCCAGGTCGCCACCAAATGTCACCACCGTTGAGGTAATCATCACCATCACCCCCCAAGAGGCTATCCATGCCATCTTGGCCATAGATGTGGTCATTATTCTCATTACCTAAGAGGGTGTCATTGCCAGAGTATCCGTACAAGGTATCATTCCCAGAACCCCCATAACCCTTATCGTCGCCCTCCCAGCCAAATATCAAGTCGTTGCCCCCTTCGCCAGAGATAGTATCCTTGTCGGCACCACCATTCAAAGTGTCGGGGTATATTGAACCTCTAATATCAGTCATCGAAGTTTCTCCTTGATTTTGAAGTTTGTTTTCTTGTTTTCTCTAGTTCTCAAAGTTAAGAACCTAGATATTTAAGCAGCATGGGATTAATTTCCTAATTATTTGAAATCTCACGCTGCACCTGATATATCAACTTTGTCTTGACTGACAGCAAACGTCTAGGACAGTTAGACAGTTAAGTTAGCCATTTAAGCTATCTCTAAAAAAACAGCCAGAAATGAATCTTGAAACCTATGCCAGAAAAAGCTTTTAGTTTTTTTGTAAACGGTTGTATTTAGCGATTCGGTCACTTATGCTGTAATCTAAAAACAAAAAAGAGTACCCAATGGGTACTCTCAGAGTTGATCCGGAATTGCTAACTTAAAGAGCGGTGTGTTTCCTCTGAGTCGATCGCAATTAAATACCGTCGTCAGATTAAACGAGTTTGGGTAGTTCGTCGCGCTGACCGCTACACGGAATATGGTCAGAAACAGAAAATTAGGTAAGTCGATATCTGATGCTGTATGGTCGGCTTTCCCGAACTGGGGGGAATATTTTGGTAAGATGTTTGGCGTGGTGGCTGTACGATCGACTGACTTTTTAAGATACAAAGGGCGGGTTTAGTGAGGATCTAGAATCGGAGTGGGTATAAGCTGTTGTGCATTTAAATTGTATATTTCGCTCCCATATCAAAAGTCGTCAAATCCCCTCCCCCTCTCCCTCTCTTCCCTCCGATACCATAGACAATCTAGATGCACAACAGCTTACCGCTGCAAAACCAGCCCCCTCGTCTCGTTACAATGAAAAAATTCATGAAATATCGCGCAGTTGAGTTAAGCCATGAGCAATCGAGAGGGTTTTACAGGGGGATTTATTGCTGGGGCTGCGGTTGGCGGCTTAGTCGGCGCAGTTTTGGGGGTGGTGCTGTCGCGGCGCGCTGCTGAGGCTTTGCTGAGTGATTCCTCAGATGCCAAAGCCAGGAAGCGCAGTAACGGGAAAAGGAATCAAATCGAAGACGAAGGCATGGAAGTAGCAAGGCTGAGTTTAGAAGATAAAATTGCCCAGCTAAATCAGGCAATAGATGACGTGCGGCTGCAACTAGGCGATGTAAATGGGAACGCGCAGGCGCCGGGCGGCGAGGGTTCGATCGCCCCTGACTCCTAAATCTATTTAAGATTTTAGATTAGTCTGGTCGATCGATGCGGGCTACTCACCTAGCGGCACCATTCTCGCTCACAGAGGCTTTCGGCCCTGTTCTGTCAAAGAGTGAATTTGATTGTGGGGTGGGTACTCTTAGCCCGCCCGCAAACAGCCTGACGCTCCCCACTCTCCCCCTCTTCACCTCTCTCTCTCTCCCCCACCTATGCTAAACTTAGACTTAAAGCGTCTGTAAACTTTACTCAAACTTCAACCAGAATATATGAGTTATTCCATAGGCCTTTTGGCAACCACGCTGTCCACATTTCTGCAAATCTATGTAGTCCTAATGATTTTTAGGGTGCTGTTAAGCTGGTTCCCCAATATCAATTGGTACGACCCCCCGTTTTCGATTTTGAGTCAATTAACAGACCCTTACCTCAATCTATTCCGATCGATTATTCCCCCCTTGGGAGGGATTGACTTTTCACCGCTGATTGCATTTTTTGTACTTCAGTTCGGCTCGGAATTTTTGATCGGTCTTTTGAGCAACTTGCAAACAGCTTTTTAGCAAGGTCGGACACGGCAGTGCCGTGTCCCTACCGCAAAATAATCATGAGCGCTCGCGACAGATGTAACTATCGCCCGATTAATAATTGCGCAAGAAACGGCATGGCTGCGTAAGTCCTGACTGTGGGTAATATTAATTCCGATGCTACCGGATTTGATATCAGTCCTGCCGTCACTATTGTTGAGGAATGAAGTCCGAACGATCAAACTATCGATGGTTGTATGACTTGAGATTATCGGCGAACCACGCCAGTAAAACCTGTAGCTTTAAATTGCTTGAGCTTCAAAGGTGTTCTTTGATTGGCGGCAACCGAAATTCTGAGCTGAAAATCGCTAATTCCGGGAGGAACTTCATCTATAGAACCCAAGCGAGTCCGGTTTTGCATGACTGGATTTTCATCGGCATCATAAATGCGACCGAAAATATCGGCATTGACAACTGGTTTGCCACTGCTATTTTCAGCTTTCCCAGTAATCAAAAAACAGTTAGCTTCCATAGAACTGCCACTGGTGACTGTTCCTTCTGCCATTTCTGCTGGACATTCGCGATAAGAAAGGTCGGAAAGTTTAATCTGCGTTAGAGCCCAAGCAGGTGGAGTGAATACCAAACTAAAAATTCCGATCAGGCAAGTAGCAAAAAAAAGGCTGATAGCTCGAAATTTCATAAATGGCAGCCCAAGTATATTTTAATTCTCAGCTTAGCGCGAATTCAGGCTCAAATTCCTACTTATAGGAATTCTGAAAACTACGGCTACTTTTTCCAGAAATCGGATTAGGCTAGGCCTAAATGCTGCCGCAAGGCGAGGCGCATCACATCGACGGGGACGGATTCTGTGTCGAGCCAAATTTTTAAGGCGGCTGCTCCTTGTTGAACTAGCATTTCGAGTCCGTCAATGGTTTGCGCCCCTCGAAGCTGTGCATCTTTGAGAAACTGGGTAGGACTCGGAGTGTAAATTAGATCGTAGACGATCGCCCCTGCGGAAATTTGATCGATCGTACCAACAGCAACCGGCGACTTTTCCCCGTGCGGATACATCCCCACAGGTGTCGTGTTGACTAACAAATCTGCCTGCGAGATTAACATTGACAAATTATCCCAAGTATGTACCTGCAAATTCTGCACGGGCATCGGAGAATTGACCCAACTCTGCCGAAATTCCGCTAAATTTTGTGCGCTGCGGCCGACAACGTGAATCTCTGCACATCCCAATTGAACACATCCAGCCACAACAGCCCTCGCCGCCCCGCCATTCCCCAAAATTACCGCTACTTTCTGACTCCAGTCGGAACCCCCCCTAG
>JAUBOH010000468.1:0-4923 GCA_036700145.1 Microcoleus occultus BM001215366 | reverse complement strand
CCCCCCTTAAGAAGGGGGGGACTGGAGTAATTCAAAGTCCCCCTTCTTAAGGGGGATTTAGGGGGATCTGGACTTGGCGTACAAGTGAAATTTTTCAAGGGTTTTAGTCTTCAGTTGACACCTATGTATTGAGTGCGATTTTGACGGATACTTTTAAAATAGCAGCAACTTGTAGCAACTACAACAATTCGCGAACCAACATAATTTAGTATTAAAGTCGATCGCCACCCTTCCCGGAAAAACTAAACTGGTGTCGAAATTACCTAAATGTGCTATATTCAACCCCGTAAACCCTGAATTGCACTTTCAGGTCTGCCAAATTCATCAACGAGTCAACTAAATGCCCCCTACTTTCAAGAAATTAGCTGCCATTGCCATCTTTTTTGTAGCCTTAAAAGTTTTAGTTGATTCCCCGTATTTCAAAGATGTAAAAAGCTCGATCGCCCACCGAAACGAAGCAAGCGCCACCTTAGACACCGAAAGCCTGCGCCGAACAGCTACAAACAAGCCCCCAGCAGCAGCTCAAACGCCAGCCGATCGCAACTTTGATGTCGTAGTCTATGGCGATGAAGTACCAGGGATATGTGCAGCTATCTGGGCAAAAAAGACCCTAGGTGCAAACGGAAAAGTAGCAGTAGTGCGATCGAACCATGAAACCGCAATGTTAGGTGGCGTACTGACTCGCGGCGGTTTAGGCTACGTCGATTTAGATAAAATCCCCGATTGGTACAACCAACCCTACGCGCAATGCTTCCGGGAATTCTTAGACAAAGCCAACGTGCCCGAATCATGCTTAGAACCAAAAACAGCAGATAAAGCACTCAAAGAGATGCTTTCAGAAGCCGGAGTTAAAGTTATTTCCAACTCGACTCTCACTCCCCACGTAGTCGATAAAAAAATAGAATATGCCGAAGTAAAAGGCAGTGGCGTCAAAATAAAAGCTAACTCTTTCATTGATGTAACTCAAGATGCCGAACTCGCAGTCAAAGCCGGGTTATCTTATTATACAGGATATGAATCGCAAAACATTAAATCCAAAAATGAAACCTTAGCGATATCGATAGTTCCGACAATTACCGGGCTAACGGTGTCCGACCTCCGCAGAATGGAAGATGAGATTCTTTACAACACGCCTTTAGTAGAAAAAATAAAAGCAAGCATTAGCAAATATAAAGATGATGCGAGTGCAGAATTCTGGATGAGGAATTTCTTAAGCACGATTTATCAAGCTTACCGAGACGGCTACAATATCAGAAGCGTAGCTTTAGGAGCAGCTTATCATGTAGACAGAAATCTGCCCTTTACTCAAGATAAAGGCTTCTTTTTTGACAAAGCCAATATTTGCGTTTATAAAGATAATTCCATGTCGTGGAATGGCTTTTTGTTTAAATATCAAGTTGACCAACTGATGAAGATGGAAGCTAACGACAGAAAACCGACTCCTGAGATGCTGAAAGAAATGTCATATCTGCAAGAGTGGCTGCAAAAGAAGTCAGGTAAAGATGTCAGAGTATTTATCCCAGATGAAGTTTATATCCGGCAAACTCTGAATGTTCGCGATGTAGTAGATCCTCTAACGGGACAGGAAATTATTAAAGGAGGAACAGAGGCCGAAAAGTCGATAGGCAGTTTTTCCTATGACTTTGACTTACGGGGCGGAGTCAAGGATTTGTCGTCGAGAATTCCTGGATTGCCCGTGTATAATTTTGGCATAGAAAGTGCATTGGCTAGCAAAGTGAATAATTTGGCGATCGTCGGGCGATCGTCTGGATATGTCGGTATGGCGGTATCTGTCGGGCGAATAGCGACGGTGAATATTTATCAAGGACAAGGTGTGGGCGTGGCGGCTGGTTTGGCTAGCAAGTTGGGCGTACCGTTGAATACGATTACTTCTGCTAAAACGAGAGCAAATTTGGAGGCTTTGACGGGGAAAACTACTTATTTGTCGGGGAGAGATACGAGTTATGGGGTGGATTATAAAGAGGTGAAGTAAAGATAGTCAGGACACGGCAATGCCGTTTCCCTACAATTAATCGGGCGATGGTTACATCTATCATGGAGTGTTCATGATTATTTTGGGGTAGGGAAACGGCACTGCCGTGTCCTCAGTTGCCTCTTTCAAACCAAAAAGATTAGTATCACGAACCGCGAAAACGCAGTACGCGAAGCGGCGCGTAAGCGCTAGGACACGAAGGAAGAAGGAAGAAGTAAATAATGTTCTATCGGGAAGGGAGTAAACTAAGTAGAAATCGCACTTTCCCCCAAATTCCCCTCACCCTCCCTCTCCTATGGCACAATCATAAATAAGATCAAACTCTCAAGCCACCATGACCGCAAACCTACCCCCGCAATACGACCCCCAAGCCACCGAAGCCAAATGGCAAAAATACTGGGAAGACAACCAAACCTTCAAAGCTGACCCCGAAGTTGGCGGCGAACCTTACTGCGTAGTCATCCCGCCGCCAAACGTGACCGGCAGCCTCCACATGGGACACGCTTTTGAAGAGACGCTGATTGATGTCCTCGTGCGCTATCAGCGGATGACTGGCCGCAATACTCTGTGGTTGCCGGGAACGGATCATGCTAGCATTGCTGTTCAAACTATTCTCGAAAAGCAACTCAAAGCAGAAGGCAAAACTCGCTACGATTTAGGCCGAGAAAAATTCTTGGAAAAAGCCTGGGAGTGGAAGGCTGAATCAGGCAATACTATTACCAATCAATTACGCAGTTTGGGCGTTTCTGTCGATTGGTCTCGGGAACGTTTTACGATGGATGAAGGCTTATCCGCTGCGGTTTTAGAAGCTTTTGTCCGTTTGTATGATGAGGGGCTGATTTATCGCGGTAATTACTTGGTGAATTGGTGTCCGGCGAGTCAGTCGGCGGTGTCGGATTTGGAGGTCGATCAGCAGGAAGTTGACGGGCATTTGTGGCATTTCCGCTATCCTTTGACGGATGGTTCTGGTTATTTGGAAGTAGCGACTACTCGGCCAGAAACGATGTTGGGCGATACTGGGGTGGCTGTGAATCCAGAGGACGATCGCTACAAGCATCTTATCGGTAAAACTGTGACTTTGCCGATCGCCAATCGCGAGATTCCAATTTTTGCCGATGAATTAGTTGACGCCAGTTTTGGCACTGGCTGCGTGAAAGTAACACCCGCCCACGATCCGAACGATTTCGAGATGGGCAAACGTCACAATTTGCCGTTTATCAACATCATGAATAAAGACGGCACTTTAAATGAAAATGCCGGAGAGTTCCAGGGACAAGACAGATTTGTAGCTCGCAAAAATGTCGTAAAGCGTTTAGAAACAGACGGAGTTTTGGTAAAAATAGAAGATTACAAACATACAGTACCTTATAGCGATCGCGGAAAAGTCCCCGTCGAACCTTTACTATCAACTCAATGGTTTGTCAAAATTAATCCTCTTTCTCAGCGCGCTTTAGCAGCATTAGACGAAGAGAATTCACCAGTCTTTGTGCCGGAAAGATGGACGAAAGTTTATCGCGATTGGTTGGTGAAGCTGAAAGATTGGTGCATCTCCAGACAATTGTGGTGGGGACACCAGATTCCCGCTTGGTATGCTGTTAGCGAAACTGAGGGAGAAATTACTGATACGACTCCTTTTGTGGTGGCGAAAACTGAAGCTGAAGCGATCGCCCAAGCTAAGGCTAAGTTTGGTCAAGATGTTGAATTAGCCAGAGATCCAGATGTGTTGGATACTTGGTTTTCTTCTGGGCTGTGGCCTTTCTCAACTTTGGGATGGCCGGCTCAAACTAAGGATGTGGATTTTTACTATCCGACAACTACTTTAGTTACTGGTTTTGATATCATCTTTTTCTGGGTTGCTAGAATGACGATGATGGGCGGACATTTTACTGGAAAAATGCCTTTTGATACTGTTTACATTCACGGTTTGGTGTTGGATGAAAACGGTCAAAAAATGTCTAAGAGTAAAGGTAATGGTATCGATCCGCTGCTATTGATTGGCAAGTACGGGACTGATGCTTTGCGCTATACTTTGGTGAAGGAAGTGGTTGGGGCGGGTCAAAATATTCGCTTGGAGTACGATCGCAAAACTGATGAATCAAAATCAGTTGAGACTTCCCGGAATTTCACGAATAAGTTGTGGAATGCTGCGCGGTTTGTGATGATGAATCTGGAGGGACAAACTCCACAGCAATTGGGTGTTCCCCCCTATCTGGTTCGTAGTGAGGACTTTAGTCCTGATGGGGAGAGGAGTGAAGTCCTTACTACAAACCAGGTTCGTAGTGAGGACTTTAGTCCTCAACAAGAAAGGACTGAAGTCCTTACTACGAACCTTAGCGATCGCTGGATTCTTTCTCGCTATTATCAAGTTGTACAGCAAAGCCGCCGTGATTTTGAAACCTACGCTTTTGGGGAAGCGGCTAAGGGACTTTACGAGTTTATCTGGGGCGATTTTTGCGACTGGTATATTGAATTAGTCAAGTCTCGCTTGCAACAGGATGCTGAACCTAATTCTAAGAAGGCGGCACAGCAAACTTTTGCTTTTGTGTTAGAAGGAATTCTGAAGTTGCTGCATCCTTTTATGCCGCACATTACTGAGGAGATTTGGCACACTTTGACTCAAAAGGGTGAGGATGAATGTTTGGCTTTGCAAGCTTATCCTGAAGTGCAAGCATCGCTAATCGATCCTGATTTAGAACAGCAGTTTGAGTTGTTATTTGGCACGATTCGGACAATTCGCAATTTGCGGGCTGATACTGATATCAAGCCGGGATTAAAGGTGACGGCAATTTTGCAAAGTAAAAGCGAAAAAGAACGTCAGATTTTGTCAGATTGCGCCATCTACATTAAGGATTTGGCAAGGGTAGAAAATCTGACAATTACTGCTAGTCTGGATGCGGAACCCCCCCTTAATCCCCCCCTTGGTAAGGGGG
>JAUBOH010000467.1:0-4934 GCA_036700145.1 Microcoleus occultus BM001215366 | reverse complement strand
GGGTTCAAATTGCCTCCCCCCCTTACCAAGGGGGGGACTGAGGGGGGGTTCAAGTTTGTAGCTGTTTCGAGAATGCTTGAAGTGCGATCGTGACTGTTGTTGTCTACTAAGACATATTCTACTTTTTCTGGTGGATAAGTTTGCGATCGTAAGCACTCAATTAAATCCGGCAAATCTGCCTCGCCGTTATAAATTGGCACTACGACTGAAACTTCCGGTAAAAACACGTCACTCTGCATTGTTTGTGATAATTAATTGCTTGTACCCATTTGTAGTAAGGACTTCAGTCCTCTGTTTTGACGTTTGTAGTAAGAACTTCAGTCCTCTGTTTTGACGTTTGTAGTAAGGACTTCAGTCCTCTCTTTTTCTCCTCAGTCAATCAGGACTAAAGTCCTTACTACGAACAAGTTTTATTGCAGCTTAACTTATCGAATAATTTCTACTTCTGTGCCTCTGTGCACAAACCGATACAACTCATCAACATCCTTATTTTCCAAGGAAACGCAGCCCAAAGTCCAGTTAGACTTATTTTTGATAATATTCTCCGAATTAGCAGGCACGCCGTGAATCCCGACTTCGCTACCCACACTATCGCCCCACCCAATTGTACCATATTGCTTGGCTTTGATATGTTTGCGCCAAGATTGTTTAGTTGGATAATCCAGCCAGAGAAACTTTGACCAAGTTTGGTGAGGATAAAGGTCTTTAATGCTAAAAATTCCTTCAGGCGTGCGCGAATCCCCTGCTTTTAATTTATCACCTGCGGGATTGCCGCCAAATACAACAGGATAAGACTTGATTGGCTTTTTATCAGAATATACAGTCAGTCTGTATTTTGATTTTTCAACCAGAATGGAAATTCTGTTTTTATCTAGTTTATCCGGTTCGCCTAAAATTTGTGTTAACGACAAGTCGTAGTTTAATAAATTATCTGCCTGCAATTTGGTATGTAAAGTAGTTAAATCATCAGCCGGACAATTATTTAAGCAGAAAACATCTAAAATGTAGGGAATTGGCACAGCATAACCGAGTCTGACAAGTTTCCAGTAAAAAATTGAGCTAGCAGCCAGCAAGATCAGGCTTGCAGATGAAACAATTATCCAAATATTGACTCGTCTTTTTTTAAGTTCCATTGCATTAACTGGGGATATCAGTTCTCAAGATTATGACTTCTGAGCCTCTAACGGGCAAGATGCCCATTCCACAACTACATTGAGTTTTTGTGGAACAGACATCTTGCCTGTTTCTTTCAAAGAATAGAACAATCTGTTGCATCCCTACATAATCCGCTCTCAACTGTTGCCAGTCAACATCAAAATCATTAAAACCAGAACCCCGTTAGTCAAATAAAAGATACCAACAACCTGAGTTTCCAGCCAGCCAGACAACTCTAAATGATGGTGCAGCGGAGCCATTTTTAACAACCGCTTGCCGATACCATCCGGGCCTTTTGTAGCTTTGTAATAACCTACTTGAGCAATTACTGACAGCGTTTCAATAAAGAAAATCCCGCTGATTATTAATAATATCCAAAGGCTATTAGTTAATAAAGCTACCGCAGCCAACGCACCGCCCAAAGCTAAAGCACCTGTATCGCCCATAAACACGCGGGCTGGATTGCGGTTGTGGGCTAAGAAACCGAGACAACTGCCACCCATGCAGGCGCAAAATATCATTAATTCTGGCGAAGTTGAGGCTACAGATGCGCCTAATCCCAAAAGTGCGATCGCCCCCAAACCTCCCATCAAGCCGTCAACGCCGTCAGTAATATTGGTAGCGTTGCTTTCAGCTACCAGCACAAAACCAGCCAGCGGCCAAAACAGCAAACCTAATGGCAATACCCAACCGAAAGGCAAAGCAATGTTCGTAGAAATAGCTGGATTGTGGAACATCAGCCACAGACAAAATATAGCTGCAAAACTTATTTGCAAAGCCAACTTCATCCGAGGAGAAATACCTTTGTTCGACTGGCGGCGGAGAATTTGCCAGTCGTCGATCCAGCCGATGAAACCGTATGCTAAAGTTAAAGCTGAAACGGCAACAACATCTGAGTTAAAATTAGACCACAGTAAGGCGACTGCGACCCCCGCAGGCACAAAAAACACGCCTCCCATTGTCGGCGTTCCCGCTTTTTTTAGGTGAGCTTGGGGGCCGTCTTCGCGAATTATTTGTCCTGCTTTCATTCGCTGGAGTACGGGCACAACTACATAGCCCAACCCCGAAGCAACTAAAGCACAAACAACTAGCGGCATAAATAGCGATGCAGGTGAATTCAAAAATCTACCCGCCGCCACATCTAAACTGATAGCTGCAATCCCCAGCCCTAAACCCAGCAGCCGGAATAAATTTCCGCCTGTAAGTTTGAAAGGCATACTCAAAGGGACTTTATCGTCCAAAAAGTTATCCATAAAACTCCTCACCACACACCATTGAAAAATAAGCAATTGACAATTGAGGAATAGGGTGCAATACAGGAGATTGGGAAATCTCTTAGTTTTTATTCCCTGTTTCCGGTTGATTTCTTCACCCTTCTACCACTTATTCGTCGCCTGCACTCGCATCCTCTTCTACTTCCTCTTCTAAATCATCGTAAGGACTGTCGTCAACTGCCATCAGTTCGGGAAATTCTTCTTCGTTCAGATAGTCTGGTTCTTGGACATCCCTTGCTAAGAGGCGATTGTTAGATTCCAACCAATCTAAAAGAGAAGATTGCTGCTTTAATGGAATTACATCCGCAGGCAAGTGGCGAGGTATTTGGCGCAGAGATGGGTTGTACATAATTCTCGGTTTCTAAAGACAAAGACGCGATCGAGTAGAAATAATGTTTTCCCGACTGACTGTTCCTTCAATCAAGCGCTTGCAAATCGGGCATTTGACACGGCTAAGGCATTATACCACAAGCACTGTTTGGTTCCGGATCGGTATAGGATGGCAGATCGAAAAGGCGATCGCCCGCTGGCATGGGCCCAAGGATAACACTAAAATCCGCTCTTGCCAATCCTTTTTTAGCCGCAAGTATTGTAATCTGAGACGATCGCCTTTTAAGATATCGCGGGACAGGCGGCCCGCAAGCGGTTGATTCTCTACAGTCTCGTGGTTTTTCATCTCTTCCTGATGCCGAATGCCTTCTACCGAATTCAGTCAACTCTCAAGCAATAAATCTCAGCATGGATACAACGGCGGCGGTTTTATACACTAAAGAGGGTTACGACACCGGAGGGCAAAGGCTTCTGGGGCGTCATTCAGCCGGAGAAGGGTTTCTCAAAAGCTTAGTCCAACACGGAACTGCTGACTCTCTCTACTGTTGTGCAGATAGCGAAACAACGTTTAAGGAGTTTTGTTCGCACATCCAACCTTGGCTGCAACAACCTCGGAAAGTCCGCTGGATTCCCACAGAACGACCGGATTTGCTATCTCAACCGGGGACAATTTACCGACCCGATCCGGGTCTGGCCGAGCTTGTTTGGGCGCGCCGATTTGTCGATCAGCGGCGCTACAGCGTTTGTGGCGTAACTCACACGATCGCCACTAAGTATGTCATGGAGTCGATCGGCGATTTGATCACCGCACCGACGCAGCCTTGGGACGCCCTGATCTGCACCTCTAACGCCGTAAAAACAGCAGTAGAAGGAGTCCTGACAGAGTGGTCTGAATATTTAGCGCAGCGCAACGGCGGTCAACCCGAAATTTTGGTCAAATTGCCTGTTATTCCCCTAGGAGTCGATTGCAGCGCGTTTCCAGATGGTGTGGAAGCAGTTAATATCCGCTGCCAACAGCGACAAGAACTCGGCATTTCTCCCGGTGATATTGTCGTGTTATTTGTCGGCCGATTGACTTTTTCGGCAAAAGCTCATCCAGTACCAATGTACATCGCCCTAGAACGCGCCGCACAACAGACAAAAGCCAAAATCCACTTAATTCAAGCCGGTTGGATCGAAGATCCGCGAGAAGAACCCGACTTTAAAAATAGCGCGCAAATCTTTTGCCCCTCCGTGAATGCTATTTTTTTAGATGGCAAAAAGCCCGAAATTAGAATAAATATTTGGTCGGCCGCCGACATTTTCATTTCGCTTTCCGACAACATTCAAGAAACCTTCGGACTGACACCAATCGAAGCAATGGCCAACGGACTGCCGGCAATAGTTTCTGATTGGAATGGATACAAAGAATCAGTACGCCACGAAATAGACGGCTTCCGCATTCCAACACTCATCCCGCCCCCGGAAGCTTGTTTAGATTTAGCGCTAAATTATCTCGACGGCAGCTTAAATTGGCCAACTTACATGGGCCACACTTCCCTAGCCACAGCAGTTGACATTGATGCTTGTACCCGCGCGTTGTGCCAATTAATTGAAAACCCCGAATTAAGAAAGCGGATGGGCGAAAATGCCAGACAAAGGGCGAGGGAGATTTATGATTGGAAAGTAGTAATTGCTGCTTACGAACAGTTGTGGCGGGAATTAGCAGAAATCCGAGTTTCGGCACCGGAGTCAGCACCTCTAAAAGCCGGGAAGCCGCCTGATCCGCTGACCGACGATCCGTTTCGGGTATTGGGCCATTATGCGACTAAAACTTTAAGTAATGAGATGATGCTGAGTCTGGGTGCGATCGCCACACCAGAACTTTTGCAGCAGTTGCAGACAATTTGGTTTACCAGCTTCGGTCAAGACCGGAGAATATCTGTTAAAATCCAGATGGAGATATTGGACACAGTTAAACAAAAGGGTGCTGTCAGTGTCGGGGAAATTGTCGATCGCTATACCAAAAACAAGCAAGAATTAGCATACCTGTATCGGACTGTGCTTTATTTGGTGAAATTTGATATCTTAGTTATTAGTCATTAGTTATTTGTTATTAGTTGTTGGTTATTTGTAGCAGCCAACAGTCAACAGTCAACAGTCAACAGTCAACAGTCAACAGTCAACAGTCAACAA
>JAUBOH010000466.1:3516-4947 GCA_036700145.1 Microcoleus occultus BM001215366 | reverse complement strand
TCAAAAGCCCGATCGCACTTTTAATCTCCGCATTGCTGTACTTCAACCGCAGCAACTGGGTTTCAGCAATTGTCAGGTCGGAATTTGCCAAAACAGCTAACTTGGCAATGGCTAATAAAGGTGTTTTAATCGTATCTCGAATTTGGCGTCCGAATTCCTTGGCTAATTCGGGATAAATTGCCGCTAATTTGTCAGCATCTGCGTCAATTTTAGTTAAAATATCAAAACGGTCGATCGCACTTTCAAACCAAATCGAAAACAAACCGTCTTCACAACCGCGACAAATCCAAGGAACACCGTTAGGATTGCTCAACAAATAACCCAATTCCGCCCGCACCCGTTCCACCGCTACCCGACTCAACAGCGGCGCTAATTCCCGAATCGCCGATTGAGTTTCAGCTTCGATCGCAAAATCCAACTGCGCCGCTTGGCGGTAAGCTCTTAATAACCTCAGCGGATCGTCCTCCAAATTTGACCGCGAAATCATCCGCAGCAAACCCAACCGCAAATCAGTTTGACCGTCCAAAGGATCGATGATTTCTCCGGTAAAAGGATTGCAGGCGATCGCATTAATCCGAAAATCTCGGCGCAGCAAATCCCCCTCCAGACTCCCCCCTTCAGCCTGTGCAAAATCCACCGTACCCCCCGCAAACACCACCCGTGCAATTTGGCGTTCCGCATCCAACAAAACAAATCCAGCTTTCGTGCGATCGGCAATTTTTCGAGCAGTTTTCACCGCCCGTGTTAGCATAACGAAGTCCAAATCAAAATAGTGCGATCGTCTCCCCAGTAGCGCATCCCGCACAGCACCGCCCACCAAATAAGCAGGCGGTGTCAGCAGTTCCAAATCAAACGGCCAAGTATCTGGAGATAGCGCAGGTGGCAAATTAATCGGCATCGCAACAAAAATAAATAAACTTACAAACAATAAAGCTCTTGCTACGCTAGATTAACAGAAAGCTCAAAATTCACCAATCTTTTTGAAATGCACAGAGGATATCAAGAATGTGTATTTGTATTAACTGCCACTATGTAGACCGCTGCTTCACCTACCACGCCGTAGAAGGACAGCACGAACAGATTCATCTCACCGAAACACCCGATTTCGACCCCGTAGAACCCACCATCAACGTCAACATCCGCCCCCGCCAAGACGAAATTGAAATGGAATGGGATGTAGTCGGATGTCAAAGTTTCAAGCAAGAGACCGGCAAATGGGCTGCATTGCGGCCCGGCGAACTTGTACCAACTTAAGTCATTAGTCATTAGTCATTAGTCATTAGTCATTAGTTATTTGTTGGTTGTTATTTGTTGGTCATAATAACTAATAACAACCAATTTCCAATTCCCAATTCCCCATTCCCAATTCCCAATTTCCCATTCCCAATTCCCAATTCCCAATTCCCAATTCCCCATTCCCAATTCCCAATT
>JAUBOH010000466.1:0-3416 GCA_036700145.1 Microcoleus occultus BM001215366 | reverse complement strand
ATTCCCAATTCCCAATTCCCAATTCCCAATTCCCCATTCCCAATTCCCAATTCCCCATTCCCCAATCTAAAATGAGCTATTGCTTAAACCCAACTTGTCAGAATCCGCAGAACCAAAGTGATGCAGAATTGTGCCAAAGTTGCGGCTCAAAATTGTTGTTAACTAACGAACAATCGCCATCAGCATCTCGCTACCGCACCGTAAAGCCGATCGCACAAGGAGGATTTGGCAGAACATTTCTAGCAGTAGATGAAACCAAACCCCAGATTTTTTCGCAGTGCGTAATCAAACAATTTTTGCCACAAAATACCGCAGTCGAAAAAGCAGCTCAACTATTTCACCAAGAAGCCGCCCAGCTAGAAACCTTGGGGAAACATCCCCAGATTCCAGAATTAATCGCGCATTTTGAACAAGAAGACAGACAGTATTTAATACAAGAATTTATAGACGGCAAAAACCTAGCCCAAGAATTAGAACAAAAAGGAGCATTCACCGAAACTCAAATTCGGCAAATCCTCAACGATTTATTGCCAGTGCTCCACTTCGTCCACAAATCCAAAGTTATTCACCGCGATATCAAACCAGCCAATATCATTCGCCGTCGGCTATCTCCAACTCCTTTACCCGCATTAGAAAATTCCTATCAACCCTCTCCTTTCCAGAAAGATATCGTTTTAGTAGACTTTGGTGCAGCCAAGAAAGTAACAGAAACTGGCTTGCCACAAACTGGTACAATCATCGGCAGCGCCGCTTATACAGCCCCAGAACAATTGATGGGAAAAGCAGTTTTTGCCAGCGATATTTACAGTTTGGGCGTTACTTGCATTCACTTGCTAACTCACATTCCTCCCTTCGATTTGTTCGACAGCACAGAGGATTCTTGGGCTTGGCGAAATTATTTGAAAACCGCTGTTAGCGACGATTTCGGCCGCATCCTCGACACAATGCTCCAAAGTGCCACCAACCGGCGCTACAGTTCAGCATCAGCAGTCATCCGGCACTTGAACCCAAAACCGGTGTATTTAGACGCACAGCCGGTGCTAGACGCGCCGGAAACGCCCGCAGAACGGGTGCTGACACCTGCGCCCGGCGTGTCGCTTTTCACCCGCCAACAGCAAGCCGAAATTCAGCAAGCTTTGCAAGAGGCGATCGCCCCGTACAATGTTACAATCCAAGTCAGTCAAGCCAAGCAAAAGCTGAATATCGTCATCAACAGAACCGAAGACAATCCCGTTTACTATCCGCACTTATCCCAAATAATTGCCACCAGACTCACCGATTTGCAGTTAAATAAAGTCGCAGCCGTGAAGCTGTTGGGAAGAGTCAACAATTCTCGCCGCCCCGAGTGGAAGGAAGTATTGCAAATCGATCCCAAGATTCAATTGAGAAACAAACTCGTGCGCCTGCAACACAATCAATTAGTCAAGAAACTCGCCCCTGTTGCTACCCAAGAATTTTGGCTGCCGAAATTGAAAACTCAGGATTTTTGGATAGATGCGCTAATGTTTGCCTTAGTTTGGTTTATCTTTGGCTCTCAAATAGTCATTTTTAATTCTTGGTTTGCGCTAATAGTTTCGTCTGGTTTTATGACGGTGAAGCATCAAGTTTCCCAACACAAAGAATTTGCCAATAAAAATTTATTTGCCAGTTTAGTAGTGCTGTTTTTGATGACTGGGGGCATGGGTAATTCCAGGATTTTAAATACGGGAATATTTGGCATTCTTTTGGGTTGCTTAGTTGTGGCTTTGCCGCTGTTTTTTGTTAAGGAAAATTATCAGTAATCGTGAATAGCAATCCCCCAGACGGAACATCAGTTAAAAAATACGGCTTAGCCCTGCACACAGCTAGTCGCGAACTAGGTTTAGCTATCAGCAATTTTGCCGGGGATTCTCGCTGCCAAACTTGGAATTTGGATCGCGATTTAGCCACTCATTTGCATCAGTATTTAGTCGAGTTTATTCAGCCGCAAACTTGGGCTGATTTGGCTTTTATTGCTGTGGCGAAGGGGCCCGGAGGTTTCACGGGCACTCGCATGGGTATGGTGACGGCGCGGACTTTGGCTCAACAGTTGGATATTCCAGTTTTTGCGGTTTCAACTTTGGCGGCTGTCGCTTGGGCGGAACCCCCCCAAAAGAGGGCGGGCACGGGGGCACCGCCCCTACAATCGGGGGGGCTTTTGAAAGAGGATATGGCGCTGCAAATGCCTGCACAGCGGGGACAATTGTTTGGCGCTGTTTATTCAGTTAACAAAGATTCTGGTTTAACTGAGTTGTTTCCTGATACCGTAATGACGGCGGAATCCTGGCAGGAAAAGTTGGAAAGTTGGGAAAGTTCTTATCAGTTAATTGAAGTTGGCAGTGAGTTGGGTTCGTCGGTTTTTAGCGTGTTGGAATTAGCTTATTTGGAGTGGAAAATGGGAAGTCGTCCTGATTGGTCGGATGCTTTGCCTTTTTACGGTCAACATCCGGTTAAGGGACACTGAATATTGGGAATAGGGCATTGGGAATAGGGAATAGGGCATTATTTCGTTTCAGTTAAATCAACTTGTAGAGTGCGTTTTTTTCCGACCATGCCCGATGCCCGATGCTTTTCGGCAGAAATGCCCGTAAATGATTTATAAGCAATTAAGCAGACTTGATATTATTGTTTATTTAAGGGCGATACAAACTTCGAGGCAAAAAGTTAATGTTAGCGGGTCTGGGTTTTCGCTTCGCAATCGATCGATCTCAGCTCGATCGCAGCCGCGAGATTCCATAAAATCGAGCATCCAGTTAGTTATCGTCGCGAGATCGATGTATTTTGCTCCGAGACAAACAGGGCAAATTTCTGGGCTGAGGGTACCGGTGCCGCCGCATTCGGGGCAATCCCAGTGGGTTGTTACGGGATCGGGGGTAGTTAGGATGTTGTTCATGCTGGGAAAAAGTTCATGAAGCGTAGCTATCCGGCAGGGAATCGCGCTACTCGTTCACTGTAGCAAAAAAGCCGATCGCCCTCACTTCTTCGTGCCTTTACACGAAGCAGGCTAGTGACTAAGATTGACAAAAATACAAAAGGGGTGGCTATGTTCGATCGCACTCAATTAGTTTTGGCTGGAATGTCGATCGCACTTTCGCTTCAGTTAAGTCAGCCAGTAGCAGCAGCCGTGCCCGTTGGTAAAGTCGTACAAACAGCACAAACTAACAGTAGCGAGGCTGCTGATAAAGTATATGAAGAAGCAGAGAAACTCTACCAACAAGGAAGGGCGGAAGCTTTAAGAGGTGCGATCGTCAAATATGAAGAAGCGTTAAAACTGTATCGAGAAGCAGGCGATCGCTCCCTTGAAGCTAGCACCCTCAACAACATCGGCGCTGTCTACTCTGCATTGGGAGAAAAACAGAAAGCGCTAGAGTATTACAACCAGTCGCTTCCCCTGCGTC
>JAUBOH010000465.1:0-4958 GCA_036700145.1 Microcoleus occultus BM001215366 | reverse complement strand
GTAGTGAGGACTTTAGTCCTTCAAAAATCTGAGGACTTTAGTCCTCACTACAAACCGCCAAAAAGCAATCAATTTTTCTTGAGCAATTTTTTGAGCAATTTAGGAACTTCCGAAGGCCGAGCGGCCACAGGTATTTCTGCTTCTTCAAAGGCAGCCATCTTGTTCTCGGCGGTAACTCCAAAGGCTTTCTGGGCGGCGGCCCGAGAACTGATCAAAATGCCTGCGTGGCCCAGAGACGGGCCCTTGGGAGCGTAGCGGCCGGCTAGATAAGCAACCACGGGTTTGTCGATCGCCGAGGCGATATAAGAAGCAGCAGCTTGTTCGCTCCACCCGCCAACTTCCCCGATCAAAACGATCGCCTCGGTGGTATCGTCTTCGTCCAAAATTTGCAGCCACTGCATAAAAGAAGAACCGACAATCGCGTCGCAGCCAATACAAACCGCCATCGACTGTCCCAACTGAGCCTCAGTCAGTTCTAGGGCGACTTCGTAAGTCAAAGTGCTGCTGCGGCTGATCACCCCCACCGGGCCGGGAGTGTAGAATTCCTTGGGGTGAGTTCCCAGCAGCAGCTTGTCCGGTACAATAATCCCCGGACTGTTGGGCCCGATTACCAAAGTTTCGGTGGCTTCTGCTTTTCTGACTAAGCGCACCATATCCAGAGGAGGCACTCCAGGAGTGACGATCGCGATTTGGCGAATTCCTGCGGCGATCGCTTCTAGAGCCGCATCCAGCACCCCATAACGGTCTACTAAAATTACCGTAGTGTCAACGTGACCCACTGCCGCCACTGCTTCTTCTACCAAATCAAAAATCGGAATTCCCTCCAAATCCAGCCCCCCCCGACCGGGACTGACACCAGCAACGACATTCGTGCCGTATGCTTTCATCATCAGGGCGGCGCGGGTTGACGCGTCCGATTCTGTAATGCCCTGTATTAGGACTTTGCTTTCAGGAGTTAAATTCATTTTTTCCCACTTGACACTCGATCTTTTAAAAAGCAGAAGGGCTTCGTCTATCCAGAACTCTGGTATTTTGCCCGATCGATCCTCGGCTACTTGGCGGAAGATACAGCTTGAGTCGCAGCCTCATCCAAAGTCCTAGCTAGCTGCACCGGCAACTGTCCCAAACGCTTTTTAACAGCATCAGCATCGACCAAAGCCAGGCGCAGCACAACTTGGAGGTGGCGGTTGGCGCGAGCTTTCCGTTCCAAATAGCCGGCTACTGCGGCGGTGATTTCGTCGCTTTTGGAGGCGCTGCCCAAAATATTTACAAGTATCACCTTAACGCTTTTATCCTGAGCGACTAACTCCAGACCCAACTCCGTACGATCGCGCAGGGCATTTGCTGCATCGTAGGAGTCTAGGGAACCCATATTCACAAAATTAGCTGGTTTTCCTCCTTGGTGGGCTACAGCATCCAGAGTTGCCATTGTCAGCCCCACTCCGTTGCACAAAATCCCGATATTCCCGTCTAGTTCGATTAATTGCAGGGATTCGGAATTCGAGATTGGGGATTGAGATTTGGGGTCAAACTCCGGCTGCGAGTGCTGCACCTTTGAGTTAGAATTCCGGCGATCGCCGGCAGAGGGATTTCTCCTGTCCCCTAGGAACCCGCTGGCTTGCTTTTTGCCCGAGAGTGCGGCCAAGTCTGGATGCCGCCCCAAAGCATCGTCGTTGGCGGTGACTTTACCGTCTAAAGCCATTAACTCTCCCGTCGGACTGATGCCGAGAGGATTGATTTCTACTAAATCTAAATCTTTTTGGACAAACAGCCGATACATTTTCTCGACGATCGTGCTCACCGATTGAATCAAGTCTCCTTGCAATCCCATTTTCAGCGTCAGACGCCTCGCGTAGAACGGCGAAAATTCCTGGTCAACGGGAACTTGCTGCATTTCGTCGATCGACCCTTCGACATCCATACCTCCTTGTCTCGATCCCAGAAGTATCGGGCGGCGCGCTACGGGGTCTAGGAGTACCGCTAAGTACAATTCTTGGTCGGCGTTGTACTTGGCTTCTGCCAGCAGGACTTCGGGATATTCATCTTCGATCGGCAAATTAAAAATTGTTTGAGCCGCTGCTACTGCATCGATCGTATTTTCCACAAACTTGATGCCGCCCGCCCGGCCGCGTCCCCCAGCCCGCACTTGCGACTTTAGTACAACTGGGTAGGGAATTTTCAGTCCTTTGAGGTCAGCGGGATTGTCAATCCGCTGCGACGGCAAAATCGGAATTGCCATCTGGCGAAATAAAGATTTAGCTTGGTACTCTAACAAATCCATTATCAATAACGGGTGAGGGGTATTTGGCAACAAGCAATGCGTAATTGGCAATTCATAATTAATAGATACTAATTGGCTTTTTGTCAAGTTAAAAGTTAAAAAATCTGCCTTTTATCTTTTAATTTTCGAGTTTTGTATTGCCGATTACTTATTCGCGATTACTTATTCGCGATTACCTATTACCTAAGCTGTTTCAAACTGTTTTTTTCTCGGAATTGCCAAATTTAAATAGCGGCTCTGGCGGGGGCATATTTGGCGATCGTTGGTGGTTGTTTTGTCTGCGGAAATCTTCGGACTTTGGGCAATACTCTGCCGATATATTTCTGCTAATTCTTTACTTGATGCTACAATCCGCGCCTTGATGGACGGTTTTGACCCATTTGAGTCGCTTGGGACGCAGCGAAATCCGAGCAGTCACACTCCCCACCAGCATCCAGTGCAACATATACACAGTACCCCGCAGAGTTTGCAGCAAGGTGACAAAAACTCTTGTAATGTCAAATTTGGTCTCTTTGCGAGTGCGGCGCAAACCCACAAACATTCCCACCACTGACAAGGTAAGGGTCATAAAAGTTAGGGGACTGGCTAGAGGCATTCGGCGCAGCGCAATTGACATCAAAAAGTCGGGTAGCGCTACTGTGGGCAAGAAATATTGAGATACCCAAAATCCAAATAAATCCCAAGTTTTCCCAGTTCCCATGCGGTTTCGCAAAATTAGCCGCCAGTAGTCAAGATAGCGCTGATAGCCGCCTTCGGCCCAGCGATTGCGCTGGTGCCACAGAGCTAGAGCGTTAGTAACTCCTTCTTCTGACACGGGTGGGAAAGCGAGAAATTCAATGTCCCACTGGTCTAGGTGCAGCCTCACTGTCAAATCCAGGTCGTCGGTAATCGTTTCCTCGTTCCAGCCGCCGCAGCGTTCTAAGGCGCTGCGGCGCATGAATTGGCCGTTACCGCGCAATTCTCCAATGCCGCCGATCGCAATCCGCTGCTGTTGGAAAAAACTGTCGAGGGCCATTTCTGCTTCTTGGCCGCGAGTCCACACATTTACCGCAGCATTGGCGATGGCTTTTCTGACTTGCACGGCCCCTACCTGTTCTGCATCGAACATCGGCAGCACCCGGCGCAGCAAATCTGGCGTTACCGTCGCGTCGGCGTCAAATATGCCGACAAATTCCCCACGAGTCAGTGGCAAAACTTGATTCAGGGCTCCTGACTTGCCGCCGCTGGCATTTGCTCCTCTGCGAAATACTTTGAGCTGCGGGTAATGTTTGGTTAGCTGTTCCAATACTAGCGCCGTGCCGTCGCTACTGTGATCGTCGATCGCCCAAAGTTCGTAACGGTCGATCGGGTAGTCTAAATTGCAGATTGATTGTACCAATCGGGCAATCACCGCTTCCTCATTTTTGGCAGCCACCAGCAGCGACACGTAGGGCCAATCTGCTCGACTTTCATCGGAAAGAGGCGGCAGTGTGGGTTTGGGTTCGGCAAACAAAACTCGAAATGCTTGCATCCACAGGAGTCCCATCAACCCCCACACTATCCACGCACCCCAAGAAATCAAGTGCAGGGCGATCGTGCCGCCCCAAATCGCAGTCAGCACTACGGCGGCTTTTCCCCGCCGTCCCCGGTACAGATTTTGAGGAAAAGAGGGAGATCCCGGCACAGACACCGCCATCGGGAGCTCTGATGAAGTTTCCGTGTCAAACACCCTGTCGCCACTGTCTGGTATGGCAAATATTTTGCTTACCTTCTTGTTCGAGGTCAAACTCTTGAACTCTTCTGGAGCTAAGTCAGGGATGTCCAAGTTAAGCTCGCTGCGATCGTCGTTTTCTGGCCAAGAACTCTCCTGCATAGGTTACTTGATTCAACCACCAATAGTTTTTGATTTTAGAGATAAGTATTTACTGTATCAGTTTCTGAGCTTTTGTCGAAAGCCGACGGGAGATCCTCAAGCGCGGCCGCGCTGAAGAGTACGGCTGAGGTAAACTTGCATTGCGATCGAGTCTTTGGGTTGAAGGAGCGGCTTGCGATCGACCTGGAATATCTGCTAATTTTTGCAGAGCAGCTCAACTAAACTGCTAGTAGTAATTGTCAGGATGTGGAAATATGTCTCTTCCTCAACTGAAGCCAGCCGACGACAAAGAAGTGAAAGTCTACGCGCCTTTCTGTCAAGAGCCCAGGCGCAAGTTTTTGCCGCACGCTATTGGCCTCTACAAGCTCAAAAGCTTGGAGGGGGCAAGAAAAATTGACGGCGGCGAGGACGTGCCGTTTGTCGCTAGTTGGAATATCTCGTCGCTGCCGATCGATTTGACCCGCTGTCGGGTATTGTTTGACGGCAATGCTGAACTCAGCTACGAAGTGACTATGCAAAGCTCTGATTTTGTCAGTTGCTTAATTGAGGTACTGTTGACTTTTCAGCGGACTCGCAGCGTTGATTTTTCTAAAACGTTTTACCGCAAGCTGATGCGTATGGATGAATAACTTTCACCGCAGCCGCGCTGCCGAAATTCCGCAATTGACGGGCGCTATAACTGGCGCACCGATCGTGTAATGTCGCGACAGACGGTGGCTTAAACAGTTGACAGTTGACAGTTGACAGTTGACAGCGAAGTGATAAGACCGGAGATTTAAACTCCGTTCTTATCACAATCTGCCTTCATGCTGGGGCTTCAAACCC
>JAUBOH010000464.1:0-4981 GCA_036700145.1 Microcoleus occultus BM001215366 | reverse complement strand
AGAATCGAATTGAAAACAAAATGCTGAATACATCCGTACCTCGCAGATGGGTTAAAGTGAACAATACAATCGGCGGGCATTCTGACTAAGAAACGACTATACGCTTCATCACAGTTGCGGGACAGCGCCGGGTTCGCACCGGACTTTCCCCGTTTCCTCTAGTGGGTGATCTCCACTGGAACCGATTAATCCTGACAATAGCACATTTCTGAAAATTTGCAACCCCTAAAATCAATTTGGGCGATCGGCTTGTGAATTAGCCTTTCAATTAAAAATCATTTAATTTTAACTAAAAGGCTAATCCAATTACCCTAAATCGTCACTTTTTCCTCAACAGCCAACTGTAGCCGACTTTGCAAATCTGGCATAGTTAACGTACCGATATCTCCCTGTTTCCTCGTCCGCACGCTCAAAATTTGTTCTGCTACTTCTTTTTTTCCTACCACAATGACAACTGGAATTTTCTCTAATTCTGCATTGCGAATTTGCTTCCCCAAACGTTCGGCGCTGCGATCGATCTCAACTCTAAATCCTGCTTTCTTTAAGGAATCAGCAACAGACTTAGCGTATTCTTTTTGGTCATTGCTAACAGGCAAAAGTCGCACTTGTACGGGGGCTAACCACAGGGGAAAATCCCCCGCATAGTTTTCGATCAAAATTCCAAAGAAACGTTCTAGGGAACCAAATATCGCCCGGTGAATCATAATTGGTCGCTGTTTCGTGCCCTCAGCGGCGACATATTGCATATCGAATCTTTCAGGCAAATTGAAATCTACCTGAATTGTAGAACATTGCCACAATCTGCCGATCGCATCTTGAATCTTAATATCAATCTTCGGCCCATAGAAAGCGCCCCCACCCTCATCTGTGACGTAATCCCAGCCTTTAGCATCCAAAGCTTCAATCAAAGCTGCTGTCGCCAAATCCCACACCTGATCAGTTCCCACAGACTTAGCGGGACGAGTGGACAAATTCACCTCATAATTCTTAAAGCCAAAGTCCGATAATATTTGCTCTGTCAGATGCAAAACTCCCAGAATCTCATCCGCAATTTGATCGGGTAAACAGAAAATGTGAGCATCATCTTGAGTAAAGCCGCGAACCCGCATCAAACCGTGCAAAACTCCCGATCGCTCGTAACGGTAAACAGTCCCTAATTCTGCCCATCTCAAGGGCAATTCTCGATAAGAATGAAGTTCGTGCTTGTAAGTTAAAACGTGAAAAGGACAATTCATCGGCTTGATTTGATAAGCCTGTTCTTCCACATCCATCGAGTCGAACATATTCTCTTTGTAGAAGTCAAAATGTCCAGATGTTTTCCACAAATCTAGATTAGCAACGTGAGGAGTGTAAAGCAGTTCATAACCAGATTCTAGGTGAGCTTTTTTCCAATAATCCTCAATGATATAGCGAATTGCTGCTCCACGAGGATGCCAGAATACTAAACCGCCGCCAGCATCTTCTTGAATGCTAAATAGTTTTAATTCTTGACCAATTTTACGGTGATCGCGCAATTTAGCTGCTGCTTTTTGCTGCAAATAAGCTTGCAATTGTTCCGGTGTTTCCCAAGCAGTACCGTAGATTCGTTGCAGCATTGGTTTCTTTTCATCGCCGCGCCAGTAAGCCCCAGCAACACTTTCTAGAGCAAAAGCATTAGGATGGATTTCCCCTGTAAAGTTAAGGTGCGGCCCCGCACACAAATCCCACCAATATTCCCTGGGAGGAAGTCTAATTGGTTCAAGTAAAGAAGGTTCTGAATTGATACTTGAATCTGACAGTTTTCCAGCATCGGGACTGCCGATAAAGTAACGAGTAATCGTCGCATCTGCTGGGATGCTGTCGAGTATTTCTAGTTTGTAAGGTTCCCCTAATTCGATGATTTCATCCCGAATTTGTTCGCGCTCTACAACTTCGCAAATTACGGGCAGATTAGCTTGAATAATCCGCCGCATTTCTGCCTCAATTTTGCTCAAATCTTCGGGGGTAAATGGTTGTTTTCTATCAAAGTCGTAGTAAAACCCGTTGTCTGTGGTTGGCCCGATCGTCACTTTTGTCTCTGGAAACAGAGTTTGCACTGCCATTGCCAAGATGTGAGCGCTGGTGTGGCGCAGGCGCTGTAAGGCTTGGGAGTCTTTTTGGATGAGGCTTTGAGCTGGTTGTGACTGGGCTTGCGATGTGACCATAAATTGTAGCGGTGATAATCATTCTTAGTTTAACATGACAAGGAAATACTGGCAGGACTTATGATTGAAAGCCCTTTTTTGCTCCATAATGCACTGTCTTAAATTGGACGCGATCGCTGTCAGGATTATATAGAGCGTAGCTTGCTACTCCAGGTTTGCGACCCACATTCCCGACTCCGATCGCCCTTCGCGCAGTTGCAGACACCGTTGCAGGTGGCTCCTGAGAGTCCAGAGTCTGTACCCAGTTATTGATAATACTCGGCTGTAATTGATACTCAAATGCTAAGCCCGATCGCCCGCAGAACAAAGTATTGGCATCAGCGCGGATAACGCGATCGAGCATCACGGGTGGCGGAGTATCCGGGGTAAGCTCATCAGATGCGCCAACCGTACTCCCGTGAATCAACAAACAATCCAATTCGTGGAAACCAAAATTCAAAGAGCGCAACCACTGTACAGTTTTTCGGCTAACAGAATCCCAGAGCAACTTAATCGTATCTGCACCGTATTTTTGTCGCAATTCTGTCGCATCTGGGCTAGAACCTATTCCGTGTAAGTTAAAACACTGTTCTTCCCACCACCCGATACAGATTTGAGGTTCGATTTCTCCTCGTTTGGGCGATCGGACGCGCTCAACTAATTTTTCGCATTCGGGATTCGGGCCGACTAAATCACCCAAGATATACAACTCGTCAACACGAATTCTCAGGCGCTTTATGTCAGCTACTACAGCTTCATAAGCAGCCAAATTCCCTTCAATTCCAGTTAATATTGCCCAATTTTTCATTGTCTATTTTTCTAAATATCTAGGTTCGTAGTGAGGACTTTAGTCCTCTGTTTGTGAAATTGAGTCAATAAGGACTAAAGTCCTTACTACAAACTAGGTTCGTAGTGAGGACTTTAGTCCTCTGTTTGTGAAGTTGAGTCAATAAGGACTAAAGTCCTTACTACAAACAATTGCTAACTATCTTTCGCAAACATGACTTGGATCGTCAGCTCTTTCGGCATATTCCAAACCCCTAGCCAAACGCCAAGCAAAAATCGGCGGCAAACCTTTTTCAATAATTGCAGCGCAAGTAGCTTGATAGTCATATTCCACCTCTCGCAAAGTCACCTGTTGCGCGTCAACATCGTAAATCACGTAAGTAGCATTCGGTCTTCCGTGGCGCGGTTCTCCTACAGAACCAACATTCACAATTCGCTTTAAAGGAGCAGTAAAACTTAAATTTTTGTCTCCTTCAATACTCGGCCCGCTAACTCGAACTTGCATATTTCCCGCATCTAAGGTGCGGACGTAGGGTACATGAGTGTGACCGCAAAACAGCACATCAGCACCGGCCGAAAATACCCGCTCTAAGGCAGAAAAAGCATCCATTGTCGGCAGTAAATATTCATGATTGCTGTGAGGGCTACCGTGAACAAAACACATATTGTCTTCCCGCAAACTGTGTGGCAAAGTGGCTAAATATTCCCGCGTTTCTGGGAAGATTTGATTGTTAGTCCATTCGTGGGCTAACTTGCCTCTTTTTTCTGCTAAAACCGACGGATAGCTGCATTCGCAGGAGTTCAAACCTTCGACAATATCTTCGTCCCAACAGCCGACGCAGGTGGGAATGTCGAGGGAGCGAATCATTTCTACGACGGCGTGAGGATTCGGGCCGTAACCGACTAAATCTCCGAGACAAAAGATTTTGTCGGCTTGTTGTTCGTCGATATCTGATAAAACTGCATTTAAGGCTTCGTAGTTGCCGTGAATGCAGGACATAACTGCTATTTTCATGTTGTTTCTTCTGCTAATAAAAGTGATTCTTTGACTTGTTGTTGGTAATTCAACATGATTGTTTCGGAGAGACAGCAATCTTCTAGGGTTTGTCCTAATGCTCTCTCATCGAGATTTTCGCCTACTATTTCTATGCCGCTAAATCTTTGGGGGCGACCTTCTAGCCAGCGGGGAAGTGGCAATTCTTCGTGGGCTGTTTCTTTGAATTCCGCAGCGAAATCGAAGTAGAACGATCGCCCGTCGGCTATGTCAAAAATGCCTTTGGCTCGGTGGATTTTGCCGTAGGCTCCTTGGGTCATTTCTTCATACCAAAACAGATCGAGGCTGGCTGGATCGAGGACTTGGCCGCTGGCGGGGCTGCGCCAAATTGATAGTTTTTCCGGTTCGCCGCTGACAGGTATTCCCTCGACAATTACATCCGCCCATTGATGCCATTCGGTGTTTTTGATGTCTGGTGGTACGACAGCAAATCGGCGGCTGGGGAAGCTTTGGAGCAGGTTTTCTAATGTTGTCAGTTGCAGGTGAAATCCTAGTTCGATGTAAGCTGAAATGCCGTTTTCCAGGTGTTTCGCGAGATTGGATTCTTCGCCGTCTGTCAGGGTGGTGATTTGGGGGAATTCGGCGGCGATGCAGGTTTGGTCGATCGGCACATTGCCAGTTCCAGGGCACAAATACAGCGCGGGTGCTGTCTCGGCTGCTAGCTGCTGTCGAATCCAGGTTGTTTTGCCGCTTCCGGGCGGGCCCGCTACGGCGGTGATTGTAGATTGATTCATAAGTATAATGATAATCGTTATCAGTCAAATTAGCTCTTAGATATCTAGATTTAATTTGGCGATGAGGAAAGATTATTTGGGGAGTTGGCACAAAAATTTCCGATCAGATGCCGATCGCCATACTACAATCGCGATCGCACAAAAACTCAGGTACGCTATCCTGTGATTGTACCTATCTAAACGACTAATGCCATGTCTGGCGATCGCCTACAAAAAATTGCTAACAGCTTGACAAATCGTCTCAA
>JAUBOH010000463.1:0-5038 GCA_036700145.1 Microcoleus occultus BM001215366 | reverse complement strand
GCTCTTGAGCCACCTGCGGCAGATATTTTACTAACTCTTTCTTCGCCGCTTTCACTAACTCTTTCCGAGCTCCATCCGCTTGCAAAATACCAACTCCCATCCCCACCAAAGCTAAATACAACGGCCCTAAGACAATCCCAGTAATACTAGCAAGAATCGTACTGACGCTCAACACAGTAATTAAATTGAGCAAGATATTTTTCCAATCAAAACCGGCTCCAGCCATAGCCACTCCAGCCAAATTTCCACTGGTCAAAGAAAACAGTCCCATCGCCCATTTTGCCCAACCGGGCGAATTATCTTCATTCGAGCTATTGACTGCTGGCGGTATTTTTTGCCCTGTCAGTTTTTCGGTAATTTTATCAGTCACTTTCGTGTAAGATGCTCCATAATTTGCGGCACTTTTCGATAAGTGAGCAAAAGCTGAATTCATCTCTTGTTCTGCTGTGAGCGTCCAAGCTGAAAGTTTGTCGTTGATGTACTGCTCGAATGCTTGTCTGAGCGATATTTCAAAGGCTTCTCGCTTACCTTGGCTGAAGAAATCCATAAATCTCAGTTCCGGTTGATACCGCAAAAAATCAGTTTCAAAGGTATTTTCTAGATTGAGTACAAAGGTGCGGAAAGAATCAGCAATTGCTCTTGATTTGCGATCGCGCACGCCGATAATTTCCTTTTGAAATTCGTCGCGAATTTGAGTTAACGAGTTAAACTCAGGCTCCACTGAATTAATCTTTTCTTTCAATTCATTGACATCGCGATCGAGTAATGGTAAGCGCCGTTCAACAGCTTCGCGGACGTGGGTAGAAATTTGACGTGCTAAAGTTCTCGCTGGGCGTAATTCTGAAATAGCCCTTTCCTGCGTCAAAAACGTATTTAGTGCAGCCATAAACTCAGGAAAACCCGTACCTTCCAAATCAGAATCAGAGTTTTTTACTCGCAATCTGAGTGCCTTAATTGAGGTAATCGCAAACACCCGTTCGTCATAAATATCGTGTCCATCTGTCACGCAATATTCAGCTAAATTAGCTTTGAAAACTCTGTACAATTTCCCTTCAGCTTCCGCTAATTCTTCAGTATCATCCGGGTCAATCAAACTTTCCCGCACCTGATCCCAAGCATTAATCAAAAAGAAAATGCTCAATCCACGACCTTTGATGTAATTTTCCAGATAGCGTCTTTCCCCAAGGGTACAAGGCTGAGTTGCTCTGAGTACAAACAAAATAGCGTGGCAATTGTTGATGTAACCGAGAGACAATTCATTGCGAGATTCTGTATCATTCAGTCCGGGACTGTCAACTATTTCTATGCCTTTTTCCAGCAAGGATAAAGGATATTCGACAACGGCACAGTCAATATCTGGAAATGCTGGTTTTTGCTCTTGTTCTAATCTTTTTGCCTCAGCGGGGTCAATTGTATAGTTCTGTTTGAAACTTTTAAAATCGAGCTGTTGGGGACTTTTGCCATCATTGAAGTAAACAGTTACTTTTTTCTCGGAACCGTAGCGCAAAATCGTGAGCAAAGCGGTACAGGGATTCACGTCGCTTGGCAATAAATTCTCGCCGATTAAGGCATTGAGAAAAGTGCTTTTCCCACGTTTCATATCGCCTAAAACTAGCAACCGGAATACACCGCCCCGCAAGTTTTGACTGGCGGTGGTGATATCTTCTATGTCTCTTTCTAAACCTAGTTTGCCGGAATTATTTTCTGATGCTGATTCTGCTTGTTTCAGGGTTTCGACTAGGTTTTGAAGTCCGGCTGCTACTTCAGAACGCGCTTTGGTGACTCTATCTAAATCGTTGAGGAAGTTTTCGGTAGCAATTTTGTAACTCATGTCGATCGCATTTTTATGAAGGACTACATTGGTTTTTTTTGCTCGTTTTGCTCGTTACTAGGCAGAGCCTAGTAATGAATTTCTAGAGGCTCTGCTTCGTCTTTAAGGTGGAGGCAGAGCCGACCGATCTGCGTTCCCAGGCAGAGCCTGGGAACGAGAGCATCTATTGGGAACTGACAGCAGATTCTGATACACAGACTCAATACTTTGTAATTCGCAATGAACCTCAGCATCGATACTTTTTAAACGCTTTAATTCCGTCTCATTATTAATCTCGCGGCATTCTTTTTGAGCCAGCAAATTATCTAACTCAGCTTTACGAGAGTTGATGTCATTGTTCAACCGCTTAATCACTTCTCGATCGTACTCTTCAAAACAGTTTTCTACAGTTTGATGAATCAATTCGTATTGCTCCTGTGCTAGCTGTGGCAGATATTTCACAAACTCTTTTTTGGTAGCTTGAATTAATTCTTTGCGAGCTTGATCCGCTTGGAAAGTACCGACACCCAAACCAATCATGGCCATGCCCACTGGTCCCAAAAATATTCCCGTAAACATCAGCAAAAAACTGCTAATTCCAATTACAGCCATCCAGTTAATGAGAATAATTTGCCAATTAAAACCTGCACCACCTAAAACAATGCCGGCAACATTACCCGAAGCTAAGGAAAAAAATTCCATTGCCCATTTTGCCCAGGCGGGGGAACCGTCTTCAGCATCAATTTTTGTACTGGTATACATTTTTTGTCCGATTAACTTTTCGGTCATCGAATCAGTGATTTGTGTGTAACTAGCACTGTAGCTGGCTGCACTTTTAGCCAGTTGCGCGAAGGCTTCTCGAATCTCTTCCTCTGCTGTGAGTTCCCATGCGGAAATTTTGTCGTTTATGTATTGCTCGAATGCTTTTTTAAAGGCTGTATTAAATGAGTCGCGCTTATGGGATTCTAGGGAATCGAAAAAGCTGATTTCGGGCTGGTAGCGCAAAAAATCTGAGTCGAAAGTATTGCCTAAATTCAGAATGTATGCCTTGAAAGAATCTGCTACGGATTTGGATTTGCGATCGCGCATAATTTTGATTTCTTCCTGAAAGCGATCTCGAATTTCATGCAATTTTCCAAATTCTGGTTCAACGGAAGTAATTCGTTGTTTTAACTCGTTGACATCTTGCTCTAACAAAGGAATGCGTCGCTCGACGGCTTCGCGAACGCGAACGCATCCCAGCCGAGCTAAAGTTCTGGCTTGGCGTATTTCTGCGATGGCTCTTTCTTGGGTCAAAAATGTATTAATTGCTCCCAGAAACTCAGGAAATCCTGTGTTGTCAAGAGCAGCATTTTGGTCTTTCAGTCGCAGCCGCAGGGCTTTGAGTGAAGAAATTTTAAATACTCGATCGTTGTAAATATCTTGTCCGTCAATCTGACAGTATTCGCCGATATTTGTACGGAAAACTCGATGCAATTTTTCCTCAGATTCTGCTAGTTCTTCAACATCCTCCGGGTCAATCAATCCTTCACGAATTTCGTCCCAACCGTTAATCAAAAAGAAAGTAGTTAATCCTCGCCCTTTAATGTAATTTTCTAGATAGCGACGTTCTTGCAAGGTGCAAGGTTGAGATGCTCGAAATACAAACAGAATTGCGTGGCAGTTGTTGATGTAGCTCAAGGAAATTTCGTTGCGCGCTTCTGTATCGTTCAGCCCCGGAGTGTCTACGATTTCTATGCCGTTTTCTAGCAGTGGCAAGGGATATTCTATCACCGCATGACTGACATTTGGAAAGGCTGATTTATTTTCGGATTCTAACTTTTTAGCTTCGTCGGAGTCAATGATGTATTGCTGTTTAAAAGTTTCAAAGTCAAGCTGTTCAGGGTATCTTCCTTCTTTGAAATAAACTGTGACTTTTTTGGTGATACCAAAGCGTAAAATTGTCAGTAATGCCGTACAAGGATTTACGTCGCTTGGCAAGAGTTTTTCACCGATTAAAACATTGATGAAAGTGCTTTTACCGCGTTTCATGTCTCCTAGAACCAGCACCCTAAAAACTCCTTGCCGCAAGTTCTCGCTGGCGAAGCTGATGTCTTGACTGTCTGTTTCTAATCCAAGTTTTCCTGATGCTTCGGCTGCTTCTAATTCTGACTTATTGATGACGGTGGCGATGTTGCTGAGCCGATCGGCTATTTCTCGGCGCACTTGTGCTGCTCGTTTTAGATTATCATAAAAACTGCTACTTTCATTTTTCTGGTTCATCTGTTTTGTCTGATAGTTTATTTGTCTCTTTTGTGAAAGATTGAAAACAGCAATTTCAGCTTATTTTTTAGGGCTTTCTTTGTCAAAAACTATTTTGAAAATCACGAAAGACAATCCCCCAACTATTACCGCTGTCGCCAGCCAAGAAGATAGTTTCACCGCAACTCCGACACCAATTACAATGCCTGTAAACTGACCTGCAATTGTCAGTTTTCGGAGCCATTGTTTGAGTTTACTGTCCGATGCTTCGTGCTTGCTGGTTTGATATGTCGGCGCTTCCGGATAGATTTCTGCTTCTAGTTCGCGGAGTCGAATTGCGTGTTCGCGTTCCTGAAGCTCTCTTTCCCGGCGCTGGAGTTCCGTTTCTTTGTTATTTGGAGAATTCATAAGCTTTACCTGGTTTTGCAAGCCAAAAGTCTGTTAGTTAGTCCAAATGTTATTGAACGGCAAATTATTTATAATCTTAGCTCAGAATCTCAGCAGTGTCGGAAATATTAAGAATTATCACAAATAGCGTAAAAAGCCGTAGCTTGCGAGGCGGTACGCCATCGCACTTTTCCCCTCAAAAACAATCAATGTCCTTCGGGGCCGATGGTAGTGCGATCGCAATCAGCACCCGACAAATAGGTTGGTTATGCGTAAGTCCTGTTTAATTGGCTTGTAAAAAATCAGTAATTTGGTCAGGCTTTATGCAAAAAGTGGCTTGATTCGCTATTTACAGGAGTAAGGTTTACCGCAGAATAATAGTGTACATAACTCAGTGACGTGACAGGGTAAAAAAAATGGTTGAATGTACTATTGATAGGCTTCTCTGGGCGCATTGCGCACCCTATATCTAAAAGTTTTGGGTAAATTTCTATTCTTCTTCAAAAAATGTTTTGTGAGCAATCGAAGCAATGCCTCCAACTATCAGCGCAGTTGCCACCCAATAGGCAATGCGAACTACAATGACAACAGCAATGACTA
>JAUBOH010000462.1:0-5040 GCA_036700145.1 Microcoleus occultus BM001215366 | reverse complement strand
CTGATAATCACCCTCCAAATCTTCGCTCACTTCCTTAATTGCAACATGAATCGCCCGCCGCAAATCCTGCTCAGGTTTACTCAAATTATGGTTTTTCACATTATCGGCATTATCTAATTGTGGGATGGGCGTCCCGCCCGTCTCCGGTAGTCCAGCCACAGGCAAGATGCCTGTGCCACAAAACTCTGTTACCAGTCGCCAAACGCGATTTAAAAAGCGAAATTGCCCTTCCACATCGGCGTCGTCCCACTCCAAATCCTTCTCGGGCGGCGCTTTGAATAAAATAAACATCCGCGCCGTATCTACCCCATATTTTCCCATAACTTGCAAGGGGTCAACGCCGTTGTATTTTGATTTGGACATTTTCTCGTAGAAGACTTCCAAAGCTTCGCCAGTTTGAGGATCTTTGGGATTTGCGGGGTCTACATCTGCTGGAGGAATGTATTTGCCAGTAACGGGATTTTTGTAGGCCATTGCTTGTACCATGCCTTGAGTTAACAGGCGTTTAAATGGTTCGTCGCAATCGATCAAACCCCGATCGCGCAAAACCTTCGTAAAGAAGCGAGAATACAGCAGATGCAGGATTGCGTGTTCGATGCCGCCGACATATTGGTCTACCGGCATCCAGTCGTTTGTTTTCGCCGTGTCAAATACTTTCTCCTCATTCCTCGCATCGGGATAGCGCAAGAAATACCACGAAGAATCGATAAAAGTATCCATCGTATCTGTTTCTCGCTTCGCCGGAGTGCCGCAGCTCGGACAAGGAACGTTTACCCAATCTTCCATCTTGGCTAACGGCGAACCTTTGCCCGTAAATTCTACATTTTCCGGCAACAATACGGGCAAATCCGATTGCGGTACGGGGACGGTTCCGCAGGTGGGACAGTGAATTACCGGAATCGGAGCGCCCCAATAACGCTGTCGAGAAATCAGCCAATCTCTCAAGCGATATTGGACTCGCGCTTTGCCGCAACCTGCATCTTCGGCAGCTCTAATAATCGCTGCTTTGCCTTTAATTGAATCCATGCCGTTGAAGCTTTCGGAATTAATCATAATTCCGGGTTCGGTGTAAGCTTCGGTCAGCGGAACTTCATCATCATCCACAATTACTATTTTAATTGGCAGTTGATATTGATTGGCAAATTTGAAATCTCGCGTGTCGTGGGCGGGTACTCCCATGACTGCGCCGGTGCCGTATTCGTACAGCACGTAATCGGCAATCCAGATGGGAATTTCTTCGCCGTTGAAAGGATTGATTGCTTTGCCGCCTGTGGGGATGCCGCGCTTTGGTTTGTCTTCGGCTGTGCGATCGATCTCGCTTTGCAGTGCGACTTCTTTGATGAAGGTTTCTACGGCGGCTTTTCTGTCTGCGGTTGTCACGCGCACAGTTAACGGATGTTCCGGCGCTAAAACAAGGTAGCTGACGCCGTAAACTGTATCGGGACGTGTGGTAAAAACGGCGATTTTTTCATCCGTGCCGACAATCGGAAATTCTAAGTAAGCGCCCACAGATTTACCAATCCAGTTGGCTTGCATTAATTTGACTCTTTCGGGCCAATCTGGCAATTTGTCTAAGTCGTTTAATAACTGTTCGGCGTAATCGGTAATTTTGAGGAACCACTGCCGCAATAATTTGCGCTCGACTTTGGCGCCGGAACGCCAGGAACGACCTTCGTTGTCTACTTGTTCGTTGGCTAAGACTGTTTGGTCGATCGGGTCCCAATTAACTGCTGCTTTTTTTTGATATGCTAATCCTGCTTCAAAAAATTGCAAGAACAGCCACTGCGTCCACCGATAATAATCGGGAGAACAAGTTGTAACTTCTTTTGTCCAATCGAAGGAAATGCCCAGGCGCCCAAATAAGCCTTTCATTTGGGCAATATTTTGATAAGTCCATTGTGCGGGGGGAATTCCTCTTTCGATGGCGGCATTTTCTGCGGGTAAACCAAAAGCATCCCATCCCATCGGATTCAATACGCGATAGCCTTGCATCCGCTTGAGTCTGGCAATTACATCGATAATTGTGTAGTTGCGGACGTGGCCCATGTGCAGGTTTCCCGACGGGTAGGGGAACATGGATAAGGCATAAAATTTAGGCTTTTGGGTATCTTCTGGCATTTGGTCTAAGTTTTGCTCAGCCCATGTCTGCTGCCATTTTTCTTCTATGGATTGGGGATTGTATTTGGACTCCATAACAATTTCTCCGTGTAGGATTTAGTAATGTTTGCTTGAATATTTTTGCACATTCAAGGGGCTTCGATTCGGATTTTTTTTAACTCTGAGGATTTTGGCTCAAATATGTGTATTATATATTGTAGTATATGGGTGGGGCGAGAAACCGGGTTTTTTCCGAGAATATCGATACACAGCCTAAAAACTGGAAAAAACCCGGTTTCTGAGATTTTGGGTAGGGCGAGAAACCGGGTTTTTCCGAGAATAGTTGATTACAGTCGGTGATTTGGGCAAAAACCCGGTTTCTTAACATTTATTCTTGCTTAAATGCTATCTGGATCGATGTTCAATTCGCGCAGTTTGGCGGCTAAACGTTCTGCTTTTTGCTCTGCTTGTTCAGCCCTTTGAGATTCTTGTTGTAGGCGCTGGCGGTCTAATGCCCGTTCTTCTTCTAATTCCGCATAGGAAAGAAACTTTTCGCCATCAGGTCGATAAATTTCTAGCCCATCTTCTCCCAACTCAAATCGCACACCCAATCTCGGACTAATCCATCCTTCCATCGGCTCAATAACTTCTAAATCTCCGTCAATTATTTGCCAACCTTCCAACTCATTTGTTTCGGGATCGTAAAGGTAATATTCCTCAACTCTATGACGCTGGTAAAATGAAAGTTTCTTATTCATTTTGGTTTGGCGGTCGTTGTGGGAGCGAATCTCAAAGACGACTTGAGGAGTGACATTATCCTCTCGATATTGTATGTAGGAAAGCCGAGATCCCTTTGGTCTCCCAAATATCACCATCGTATCGGGTGCTTGAGAAATATCGATTCTTCCCTCAACGGGATACCAGAGTAAATCGGCTGCTACGAAAACGTTTGGGTCATTCTTAAACAGCGATTCGCAACCTTCTTTAATTTTGACAATTAATTTGTATTGAATGGTGGTATCTGCCATCGGTTGACCGTCGCTGGAAGGATAAATGATTTCTGCGGTTGTGACTTGCATAGTGGTTGTCTCCGAGAAGTATCTAGGTTTAATTATACTATTGCTTGAAGTAGCTAACCGCGCCGAAAACGGCACTGCCGTTTCCCTACTGACCGAATATTCAAAATAGGGAACATTTACGCTTCAAAGCTGCTTGCAAAAGAGCATTATATTGTTTCTCCTTAACAGTATAAGCTCCGAATCTTTCGAGGTGAGGATTGTTCATTTGAGCATCGAAAAGCAGATAAGATCGATCGCGCAATCTCTCCACCAACTTCACCATCGCCACCTTAGAACCCTCGGGAATTCGGAAAAACATCGACTCGCCAATAAACGCGCCGCCTATAGACAATCCCAGAATACCGCCCGCAAGTTCGTCCCCGCACCAAGTCTCGAAGCTGTAAGCCCAACCGGCCTCATACAAACCCCAGTAAATCTGTTTGAGCTCGCGAGAAATCCAAGTTGTTTCGCGATCGGCACAACCCTCAACCACCGCCCCAAAATCGCGGTTTACAGCCACCTCAAACCGATTTTGATTGATTTGGCGTCGCAGCGACTTGGGATAGGTAAATCGCTCATCCAGGGGAATCAGCGCCCGCTGTCGGCTGGAATACCACCCCAAACTTTCCTCGCCGTCGTTTGCCATCAAGAAGAAGCCTTGCGCGTATCCTTGTATAATTGTCGGTATATCATATTGCATAAATTTATCAGTTGTTTGTCCGCTGACCGTTAACAGCCAACATTAGCAATTAGGAATTAGGAATAATTATGTCAGAACAAATCGAAGCTATCACGTTACCACCAGCCAAAAATCCTGAACAGGAGGGCGAATGGCTTCAGCAAACATTGCTCGCATGGCTTGACTCTGAGTTTATCCCAGAAGCCGCCAACGAGCAAATAGCGAAAAGAGCTACCCAAATCTATGTTCGCCAACGCATGGAAGGCGAAAATGATGTAGGTAGCCTCGTAATTGCGATCGTCACTGAAATGCAAGCCTATGATTTTTCTAAAAGCTTTTATGGCGAATTTGCGATCGCCAATGCCGTCAGCGACTTATTACTAGAAAGTCTCGGCATCGATAAATGCTGCGGCGAATGAAGCAAGAAAGAGGAAAATTTAACTCAGAATTAGGAAACAAGAATAAATCTAAAACACAATCTTGCAGATTAATTGATTGTGAGTTTTTTCTTCCTTCTTCGTACCCTGAGCGGAGCGTCGTCCTGAGCGCAGTCGAAGGATCGAAGGATCGAAGGGTGGAAGGGCTTTCTTCCTTCTTCCTTCTTCCTTCTTCCTTCTTCCTTCGTTTTACTACCAGCTAGACTTCACTACACCGGGCAAAAGACCTTCGTGAGCCATTTCTCGCATCACGTTCCGAGACAGTCCGAAGTCGCGATAGTAACCTCTGGGGCGGCCAGTCGCCCAGCAGCGGTTCCGCAAGCGAGTCCGCGAACTGCTGCGGGGTAGCTGTTGCAGTTGGCGGTGAATCGCCATTTTGTCCATCTGATTGTTAGCTTGGTCGAACTGGTCTTTCAGGTCGGCGCGCTTGTCAGCGTACTTGTCTACGAGTGCTTGGCGCTTTCTTTCGCGCTCGATCATGCTCTTTTTTGCCATAATCTGTTGATATCCTTGGATAAATCACAATCTCCTATTTTACCATATTTATGTGATTTTGGATAACTTTAGTTTTATTTCTTTTTATTTATACACAGTAACCGATCGCATTTGTAGGCTGCGTCAGTTCATATTGTGCGATCGCTCCTTGCTAGCCTTGGAACTAATATCGTTGACGATTGCATTGGGATTATTAGTAACGGAAATTAGGAGACGGCAGTGCCGTATCCCTACCCAAAATAACATTGTAGGGACACGGCACTGCCGTCTCCTC
>JAUBOH010000461.1:0-5048 GCA_036700145.1 Microcoleus occultus BM001215366 | reverse complement strand
TAACCGCACTAGGTTTATTAGTTTTGAGGGAGGTTATCACGGCGATACTGTGGGCGCGATGTCTGCTGGTAGGAGTTCGCTGTGGTGGGAATCTTTTGCACCTTTAATGTTTGCTGGGGATGTTGTTCCTTTTCCCGCGACTTTTGACGGCGATGAGGATGTGGAAAGTAAGGAAGCGCTGAGTTTGGAGAAATTGGAGTTTTTGTTGCAGCAGGGCGGCTATGCGGGCATTTTTATCGAGCCTTTGGTGCAAGGTGCTGCGGGAATGCGGATGTGTCGCCCTGAGTTTTTGCGGGCGATCGCACAACTTGCCCGTCAGTTTAATGTATTGTTGATTTACGATGAAGTAATGACGGGTTTTGGGCGGACAGGCGAACTGTTTGCTTCTGTTAAATCGGCAACTTCGCCAGATATCCTGTGTTTGTCTAAGGGATTGTCTGGCGGCTGCTTGCCGATTGCTGTCACAATGGCATCGGAGGATATTTATCAAGCTTTCTGGCGAGATGAATCGGACAAAGCTTTTTTTCACGGTCATTCTTACACCGGAAATCCCTTAGCTTGTGCGGTAAGCGTAGCATCGCTGGAGCTTTTGGAACAAAACCCAAATGCGTATCAAGGGATGGAAAAACTGCACCGCCAATACCTGGATAAATGGCTGAAAAATCATCCTAAACTCGAACGGATTCGGACTTGCGGCACGATCGCAGCAATGGATGTGAAAACCGAAAGCCTCCCCGGTTATTTTAATGAGATCGCTCCTGTATTGAAAGCGCAATTTCTCGAAGCGGGGTTTTTGCTCCGCCCCTTGGGAAATACGCTTTACGTGATGCCTCCATACTGCATTTCTCCTGATGAATTAGAATCGATTTATCGCATAATTCGTCAGGTTTTGGATACTTTGTAATATCGTTTCCGGTTGCATCAGTATCGTTCAAATGTCCAAACAGTCAACAATCATTCCGGTGCAACCGGAATGGATATAAACCCTTTAATTTTAGTGATGAATTTACCCAATTGGAACGATTTGGCTGACGACGCGCTAGCGGGAAAATGTCTTTCTCGCGAGGAATCTTTAGCCGTATTGCGCGCACCGGATGAGGTTTTGCTGGAACAACTAAACGCAGCTTATCGGGTGCGCCGCCACTACTGGGGAAACCGAGTTAGGCTGCACTATTTGCTAAACGCTCAAAGCGGCCTTTGTCCTGAAGATTGCCATTATTGTTCTCAGTCCAAAATATCAACGGCGGAAATTGAGAAATATCCGCTTTTAGCTAAGGAAAAAATTCTGGATGCGGCCGGGCGCGCCGCAGATTTAAAAGCTGGTACGTTTTGTTTGGTAATTTCCGGGCGTCAACCCAGTGCATCTACTTTCGATCGCGTTTTGGATGCTGTCGAGACTGTGAAGGCAAATTACAACCTAAAAATCTGCGCTTGTTTGGGATTGTTGAGCGAGGAGCAAACTCACCGGTTGGCCAAGGCTGGAGTCGATCGCGTAAATCACAATCTCAACACTTCCGAATCATACCACACCGAGATTTGCACGACTCACACTTTTGCCGATCGCACAGAAACCGTCGAACACGTAAAAGCAGCCGGAATCACCACTTGTTCCGGCGGCATTTTGGGGATGGGCGAATCCGATGATGATGCGATCGACTTAGCACTGTCGCTGCGAAATTTGGGCGTTACCAGCGTACCGGTCAACTTTTTCATTCCGATCCCCGGAACGCCCTTTGCGGACGTTAATCGCTTAAATCCCCGCCAATGTTTGCGAATTCTCTGTTTGTTCCGATTTTTGCTTCCCAGCCAAGAAATTCGGATTGCTGGGGGACGAGAGGTGCATTTGCGATCGCTACAACCTCTAGGACTTTACCCTGCTAATTCGATTTTTGTGGGCGATTATCTCACAACTCCCGGACAAAGCGCTAATCAAGATTGGGATATGATTCGAGACGCGGGATTTGCGATCGAATCCCCCGAAGGTTCTCTCTTGGAAGTTGATTCAGCAGTTAGTCAATCTGGCGAAAAAAACCTGGTTTTTTAACTGTTATCCAGGGGATTAAAAAATGTTTGTAGTGAGGACTTTAGTCCTCAAATTTTGGAAGGACTAAAGTCCTCACTACAAACCAATCTCACATAATACAAAAGGAGGAATTGTGGACAAACGCGAAGAAGTGACGATCGCCGAATACCAAGCAACTGCCGAATCTTTCCGAGAAGGAACTTGGCATCACGATGTATCCCAAAATCGATCCGCATTGATAGCCGCCATGCCCCGCAACCCCGGTAAAATTATCGACATAGGGTGCGGGCCGGGACGGGATTTAGTAGCGTTTAAGAGCCAAGGACATACAGTTGTAGGCTTAGATGCAACTCCGGCTTTTGTAGAGACAGCAAAGAAGTTATCTGGCTGCGAAGTTTTGCAGCAATCTTTTCTAAATTTAGACTTACCAAATGCAGAATTTGACGGTATTTTCGCCAATGCTTCGCTGATTCACGTTCCCAGCGACAAAATGGTGAAAGTCCTCCAAGATTTGCAGAAATCCTTAGTTGTTAGCGGTGCAATTGTCATGTCAATGTGCCGGGGAAACTGGGAGGGATACGACGAGCGGCCAACCGGAAAACGCTATACTGCGGGATGGGAATACGAAACATTAGCGCCCTGTTTGGAACAAGCGGGATTTGCAATTGTCAGCCACTACTATCGCCCTCCCGGCTTACCTCGCGAAGCTCAATCTTGGGTAGTAATCGTGGGCCGAAAAATATAACGTAAATTGGAAATTGCCAATCTTTCCCCTCTCTTCCTCTGCGCCCTCTGCGGTAAAAAAAAACTAATTCAAAAAATTACAGAGGATTGTTGTATACTGTCCTCTAGTCAAAAAAACCAAATCCTGCAAAAATTAAAACAAAATTCATATGACAGATAAATTCCACATTTTTTTAGCAGGTGCTAGTCGAGGCGTCGGGCTAGAAATAGCAAAGTTGTTGGTAGAACAAAAGATGCAAGTAACAGCACTTGTGCGATCGCCCGCCAACCGCACTGAATTAGAAGCAATGGGCATCAAAGTCATGACTGGCGATGCTTTGGATGCTGAGGCTATCGAAGCTGCGATCGCTGGCGGCGAGCCAATTCATGCCGCAATCAGCACGATCGGCGGCTTGCCAAAAGATGGCGAAAGAGCCGATTATTTGGGCAACAAACACTTGATTGATGCTGCTGTCAAAGCAGGCGTGCAAAAGTTTATTTTAGTTTCGTCGATCGGTAGCGGTAACAGTGTCGCCGCTTTGCCGCCCCAAGCTTTAGAAACTCTGGGCCCGGTGTTAATTGAAAAGGAAAAAGCCGAAAATCATTTGATAGCCAGCGGGATGATTTATACAGTGATTCGTCCCGGCGGACTGAAATCGGAACCAGCAACCGGCAACGGTATTTTAACAGAAGATTGTCGAGTTGCGGGTACAATTCACCGGGCGGATGTAGCGCTGCTAGTTTGCCAATGTTTAGTTTCTGATGCTGCTAACAATAAAGTTTTGTCGGCGGTTGATAAACAAATGGTTTACGGCAATCCAGAATTTGAGGTATTAATTTTCAGTTAAATATCCAAACCTCACTGGCTTGTAGTGAGGACTTTAGTCCGCAGATTTTATGAGGACTAAAGTCCTCACTACGAACACCCGAAAGGCTTGATCCACGATCGCCCCATCGCCCAGTCCAACACCAAACCCGCGATCGCAAACAATACCACACTCTCGACACCCCCAACAGCAAACGGCAATAACTCCTGCAAACCAGGCATTTTCCCCGCCTCAAAAGACAAGCCAGCATCCAACTGTCCAAAAGCCCGCACCAACCCAAAAGCCAACACCGCACCCGATTTAAGCTGCGGGTTGACATCGCGACGAATCGCGTAGCGGTAAGTCACGCCGAACAAAAAACCGCTTAAAAGGGCGATCGTCCCTCTGGTGGCAAAATTTAGGTCAATTTCCCTGACCTGCAAGCTCGCCAGAAAATCCCACCTATCCGCCAGAATTAAGCTATTACCGAGGGCGATCGCCCCAAAACCAAACAAACAAGACAAAGCAGCAACCGCCCCTGCTTTCAAAGATTCTACCCGTTCAGCCGCACTAAAATTTGACGAGTCCTTCACGGTGCCCTCATTTCAAAAATGGCTCAAATTGACTTATCATAAGGTTTGAAGTCACTTTGTACAGTTTGTTCAATAAATAGCTATGGATATTTTGTCGCTCGGTTGGGTTTCGGTGCTAGTTCTGTTCTCCTTCTCAATTTCAATGGTGATTTGGGGACGCAACGGTTTTTAGATTCCAGAATAGTTGGCGGGGCAGGCCTTTTAACTGCCCCGCATTTTTTTTAATCCTATTTAACCAAAACAAAATAAGCTCGCGTTACAAACATGACAGCCAAAAAAATATTAATGCTAGTCGGCGACTTTGTAGAAGACTACGAAGTAATGGTTCCCTTCCAAGCACTGCAAATGGTAGGCCACACCGTCCACGCCGTCTGCCCCGACAAAGCCGCCGGCCAAACTATTCGCACCGCAATTCACGACTTTGAAGGCGACCAAACATACAGCGAAAAACCCGGTCACAACTTCACTTTAAACGCGACTTTTGACGAAATCAACGCCGCCGATTACGACGCTTTGATTATCCCCGGAGGGCGCGCCGCAGAATACATCCGCCTCAACCAAAAAGTGCTGCAAATTACCCGCTACTTTGCCAACAACAAAAAGCCGATCGCATCTATTTGTCACGGCTTGCAAGTCCTAATAGCCGCCGGCGTGCTCGAAGGCAAACGCTGCACCGCATACCCCGCTTGCAGCCCCGACATCCTCCGCGCCGGCGGCAAATATACCGAAGTTCCCGTTACCGAAGCCGTAGTCGATGGCAACTTAGTCACCGCCCCCGCGTGGCCTGCACATCCTAACTGGCTGGCGGAATTTCTAAAAGTTTTGGGGACAAAGATCGAACATTCAGATAGTCATTAGTCATTAGTCATTAGTCATTAGTCATTAGTTATTAGTTATTAGTTA
>JAUBOH010000460.1:1700-5067 GCA_036700145.1 Microcoleus occultus BM001215366 | reverse complement strand
AATCCGAATATAAGCTTGCAAATAGGCAAACTCCTCTTTGCTAATCGGGTCAGTTTTGACGAATTCTCCAGTCAGGCGAACCGCACCAACTTTGGTACTGGTGAGACAGAGAGGTTCTACACTGTCTCCTAGAATTAATTCAGTAGAGCCGCCCCCAATGTCAATAATTACCTGGGATTGATTGTTAAACTCCATTCCCGAAAGTACGCCGAGATAAATTCTCCGCGCTTCTTCCTGACCGGAAATTAAGCTAACATTCAGGTCTAATTCATCAGTAACTCGTTTGAGAAAATCTCGACCATTCGGGGCTTCTCGAACCGCACTGGTAGCCACAGCGATAATTTGTTCAGCATTGAAAGTTTTAGCAATATCTTGAAAACGGCGCAAAGTCGCGATCGCCCTTTCCATCACTTCTGACTTTAAGCACCCTGTCTTAGCTTCGCAATCGCCCAACCGAACCGTATCTTTTTCTCTAGCAATAATCGTAAACGCGGGCAATTTCGGATCGATCCGCGCCACCACCATATGAAACGAGTTAGTACCCATATCAATCGCAGCAATAATGCGATTTGACTCCGCAGAAGCAAGTGAATTAACCATAGGAGTGTATCGGGGTTGACAGATATTTTCAATTATTCCATGAATTTACTGAGCCATCGGCTTAAAATATTAAAAATCTCCAATCTAAAATTAAAATGCTTACCGAGTCCGATCGCCAATCTGAATCTACACTACTTACTATCATCCGGCTTTTGAGATGGGACAAGCCAGCAGGAAGGCTAATTTTAATGATTCCAGCCCTCTGGGCGGTCTTTTTGGCCACTCACGGGAAACCGCCCGCAGCATTGGTGGGTGTGATTGTATTGGGTACCTTAGCCACGAGTGCGGCGGGATGCGTCATCAACGACTTGTGGGATCGCGATATTGACCCGGAAGTAGAAAGAACGCGATCGCGCCCCCTAGCATCTCGCGCCCTGAAAGTGCAAACTGCGATCGGAGTTGCCTTAATTTCCTTTGCGTGCGCCGCCATTCTCGCATTTTATCTCAATCCATTAAGTTTCTGGCTATGTGTCGCCGCCGTACCAGTAATTATCTGCTATCCGTTAGCAAAAAGATTTTTTCCAGTGCCACAATTAGTGTTATCAATCGCCTGGGGATTTGCAGTTTTAATTAGTTGGAGCGCCGCCGTTGGAAAATTAGAATTAGCTACTTGGTTGCTGTGGGGCGCAGTCGTGTTATGGACGATGGGATTTGATACAGTTTACGCGATGAGCGACAGAGAAGACGATATGCGTTTGGGCGTGAATTCCAGCGCCATCTTTTTCGGCGATAATGCGGCTAATGCTGTGGGTTTGTTCTTTGTAGCTACAGTTGGTTTGTTAGCGGCAATGGGAATTAATTTGCAGTTGCATATTGGTTTTTGGATTGCTATTTTTGGCGCTGCTATTCTGTGGTTTTTGCAGTACAGTCAACTGCGAAAGGCTGACATTCCGAATCCTGTTTATGGTCAAATCTTTCGCCAAAATGTTTGGGTGGGATTTGTGATATTGGCGGGGATGATTGTTGGGGAGATTTTTTAGTTAATTGTTGGGCTTTTTTCGCGGGTAATTGGTGTGAAACTCGAATGATTCAAGCTTGACAGAACAGATTCACATCGATTGAAGCCTGAAAGTGGACGGGGAGGCGAGGGCGGGCTCTCTTGGCACCGCCCCTACAAAACGATGATTTACCTGAGAATGAAACAGCCCTGCGCACATCCCGGGGGGACGAGCGATCGCTTTTTCCTCATTTTTCACGTTATTTCTACGTAAATATACTTAATCATTAGGCCAATTAGCTTAGACTCTTTAGACATATTGCTGATGTGCTGGCTTCTCATAACGAATATTATTCTTGTGAAGTAAGCAAAACTTAACTACATACATGGGTAGGAAAAACTACGCCACTGTGTGGTGGCTCTAGAAAATTGAGCGGTATAAATTTTATATTGCAAAAATAAAATAGCTACAGTTCCATGTCTTACGGGCGATCGCACCTTCTATGTAAAGTTATATTACAAAAACAGATACTTCGCATAAAAACTCCGGCGCACTCCAGATAGATACATAGCGGCGGAAGTTCAGCGAGTTTGACCCACACCCTGTGTGAAGTTATATTACAAACCGCATAAAAACTCCGACGCGCTTCAGATAGATACATATCAGCCCAAATTTATCGGATTAATCGAGGTGCACCATGTCTAATATATCGATCGGCAATTTAAACGACAACTATATCTCGATCGACTTCGCCGGTAAAACTGACCCCACAGACACCTATCGTTTTAATCGGCTCAATCCCGGCAGCTTTCGAGTTACGGCTGAAGGATTTACTTCCGTTGTCGGGATGCAGCTTCTCGACACTCAGGGAAAAGTCGTCAAAGACATCGAAACCAACGGCACAAATTCAGGAACTTTTAGCATCGATAATTTGGGTGCAACAAATTATGCACTCAAAATTTCTGCACCCTCGCGCGATACAAATTATCAAGTTAGTTTAACCCCAGACGGGAAAGTCGATCCGCTGACAGGTTTAGGCGTTACCTCCGGTTTCTTCACTCCCGATTCAACTGGTCAAGTTGGCTTTGACTGGCTGCACGACGGTGGCAATTATCAAGGTGAAGTTGCAATTTTCAGCGTGCAAGGTATGGAGAAATTCGATCCTGCTTCTGAGGACTTTATCAAAGAAGCAGCAAGACGAGCTTTGACCAATTCTACCTTTGGCCACGTAGTAATTTCTGACTCCATAGAAGGTGCAAATCCGCTATTTAACGGCAGTTTAGGAGAGGCAAATTATAACGAGGGACAGTACAGCGGCGCGAAAACATTTGCGATGAAACCGGGAGAGGCTTTTGCGGTGATGTTGGTGCCAAATGGTACTGTCCAAGATGTGTTTAACGATCCGGGTGCTGACGGTGACAAACGCCCGCTGTTGTCCTTATCTAGCCTTAATCCAGATGATGCTTTTTTGTCTGGTCAAGTAGCAGATGTCACTGGCAATGGCAAGGCATTTGCGATGGAAGATCAGCGAGTCGATGAAGGTTCGGATAAAGATTACAACGATTTGGTTTTCAATTTAACAGGTGCGACTGGTAAAGCAGTGTCGATCGACAAAGTTATCGATCCAAAGAAGGATTGGACTAAACTTGATGGTGGCAAGAAATTGATCGATTATGTCAAATCAAAGCAGCCAGTAGCTGTAACACCGCCTGTTGTAACACCACCTGTTGTAACGCCACCAGTTGATCTAAAACCGCCTGTTGTAACACCACCAGTTGTAACGCCACCAGTTGATCTAAAACCGCCTGTTGCTGTAACTCCACCTGTTG
>JAUBOH010000460.1:0-1600 GCA_036700145.1 Microcoleus occultus BM001215366 | reverse complement strand
CGGTTGTTGTAACGCCACCAGTTGATCTAAAACCGCCGGTTGTTGTAACGCCACCTGTGGTGATACAACCACCTGTAACAATACTGCCTAGTATACCTCGAACACCACCAGTCGAACCGCCTAAAATCGCCCCTGAACCGCCTAAGATTGAACTTACGCCGACACCTGAAGCGCCTTTTGAGACCGTATTACCGATTAGTTTGCCAGCAGAAAAACGCGCATTTATCGGCATCATCGATACTGGGTTTGCGCCGAACAATCCCGATTTGGATTACTCTAAAGTGACATTGGGGCGCGATCGCATTGACAAAGACAGCAATCCCTTGTTTACCGATGGTACTGGTAACGAACACGGCACATTTAGCTGGGGTTTAGTGAGTGCGATTCAAGGGAATGATAAAGGCATTGACGGCTACAACGATAAAGCGAATGTTTATCTAAGTCGGGCAATTGGTTCGGGGGAATGGGATTTAGCATTGACGGATTTTGTGGGTGAGGCGAAGGCGCAAAAGCAGAAGAATGCGATCGCACTTCTTCCCCTCGATTTAACTCAAAAGAATGCTGATGGCAGCATTACCACTCGTTACGAGTTTACGAACCGAGAACGTGCTGCATTAGAAAATGCGCGTCAGAGTGGAGTGCTGTTAGTTGTAGCGGCGGGAAATGATGGCGGCGTGATGTCAGTTTTGGGTCAATCTTCCCAGGAGTTTGAGAATATTATCACGGTTGGTTCGTCTGATGGATTTGGGCGATCGGATTATTCCAGCTATGGCTATGGTTTGGATATTTTAGTGCCCGGAGGTACGATCGACAATCCTACCTTATCTACCGTTGGCGATGATATTGGCACGATGTCGGGAACTTCGGCATCGGCGGCTAAGGCGGCGGGGATGGCGTCTAAGGTTTGGGAAAGCAATCCCGATTTGAGTGTGACTCAAGTGATTGACATTTTGACTGGAAGTGCGATCGATTTGAAGGAGCCCGGATGGGATAAGGAAACGGGTTTTGGGGTAGTGAATTTGAATAAAGCTGTGGCAATGGCGAAGGATACAAAGCCGGAAAGTTACACGCCTAGTCCTTTCTTGAGTCCGACAACTTGGGGTTTAGAGGGAAAAGTTACACCTTGGGAACGAGCAACTTATGACATAAAAACAGGAAATTTCACCTCGGTTATTTGGTCAACTACTGGTGTTAACCTCCGCAATAGCACAAATTTGAGCGATCGTAGCGATGTGAATATTGGATACAAAGGTCAGGTTTTCACTTTCGATGCTTGGACTTATGGGGAAGCAGTCCCGGATCTGACTACAGGTAAGCCAGACGCTTTGTGGTTTCGGATAAATCAAAACGGCAAATCTTACTGGGTACCGAGTGCATACACGAATGGCTACCCGCCTGGAAACCCCCCGTTACTGCCTCCAGCTAACACCAATCCAATTAATCCCAATCCAATCAATCCCAATCCAATTAATCCCAATCCAATTAATCCCAATCCAATCAATCCCAATCCAATCAATCCCAATCCAATCAATCCAAGCCCAACGCTGCCACCTAGTTCAATTTTTCTCAACGGACGCACCATTGGTGGCAATTTCTATCC
>JAUBOH010000459.1:0-5068 GCA_036700145.1 Microcoleus occultus BM001215366 | reverse complement strand
TCTTACTTCTTCCTTCTTCCTTCTTCCTTCTTCCTGTTCTTCCTTCTTACTTCTTCCTTCTTCCTTCTTCCTTCTTCCTTCTTCCTTCTCTTGATATGCTCGACAAGCCGTCGGAATTTGCTTAGCAAAAGTAGCGAGACGGAGTTTGTCTGTGGAACTGTCTAGTAAAGGTTGCCATTTAGCAACAGTAGAACCGTCAGACTGTATTTCTAATGCTGGCAAAAATTTGCACCTCGCCAACAAATCTAAACTCCACCTAGCGATGTGAGACCAAAAACGCAAATCTGAGCCGACAAAAGAGTCTGGTTCTGTGCTGTTTAGCGGCAGGGATTGCAAGAAAACAAAAGCTGCTTGAGGCTTGAGAAAATAACCCTCGATTTGCCAGGGATAAAGGTAAATTTCCTCGGTTTGGGCCGGTTCGTCAAGTGCTGCTGCTGAGTGCTGCGGCATCAGAGTTTGGTTCGATTCTGAGATTTGGGTGGGAAGTGCGATCGCCCGAATTTGCCTTTTAATTGATAAATTTTTCGTGGGAATGGCTGCGTTTTGAGTTTGGGGCGATCGCCTAGTTTTTTGGCTTTTTTCCTGAATTTCTGCTGTTTCGGGTAATTGCCAGTTCAGTTTCCCCGACTGCTGCAAGGAAGTTAGGAAAGTCTTCAATTCTGCTTCGGTCATTGCCAAGGGATGATGAAGATTAATCCCTGATTCGATAGTCTCGATCGCCCCGATCTTCCGCCAAGTTTCTCCCCAAATAAATAAGCCTGTGTCTTGCGTATCGAGTATCCAGCTACCGTGTAAAACTGCCATTTTACTGAATCCTTATAATTTGATTACTTGCAAGATTTACTACAGCAATCTTGTTTGATTTGTAAAAATATGTTTTTAACTAACCGCAGAATTCCCCATCAGCCAGCCAACTAATAACTGTCAACTGTCAACTGACAACTGTCAACTGACAAATGAAAATTCATAGTACCATCTATTTCAGGCGTTTGGCGGGCGATCGACCGGAGAATCGACCCGTGAATGCCCAAAACAAGTCCCAAGTATAAATACTTACAATCTCGCCGCCGGCAGTCGATCGCCCGACGATTATCTCTGTCTTTTGCCGTCGGACTCTCAAACATCCTGTGGTAATGTTACGATCCCGACAGAGAAAGAATGTGGTAGATAAAGGAAGCAGTCCTAAATGGTAGAGATAGACAAGTCAATATCCTTCGATGGAAGGGATATTAGACTGAAGATTGGTTTACTGGCGCCTCAAGCAGGCGGTGCAGTTTTGATTCAGTCGGGTGACACGGCGGTTTTAGTGACGGCGACTCGATCGCAGGGGAGAGAGGGAATTGATTTCCTGCCTTTGTTGGTGGATTACGAAGAGAGACTCTACGCTGGCGGTAAAATTCCCGGTGGATTTTTGCGCCGGGAAGGGCGTCCCCCAGAAAAAGTGACTTTGACAGGTCGTTTGATCGATCGACCGCTGCGCCCGCTATTCCCTAGCTGGTTGCGAGATGACATCCAAGTTGTAGCAACAACGGTTTCGATGGACGAACAAGTGCCACCGGACGTTTTGGCGGTGACGGGGGCTTCGGTGGCGATCCTGCTGGCGAAAATGCCGTTTTACGGGCCGATGGCGGCGGTGCGAGTCGGCTTGGTAGGGGACGATTTCATCATCAACCCAACCTACAGCGAAATCAAAGAAGGCGAGTTGGATCTCGTGGTTGCCGGTTCTCCAGACGGAGTAATCATGGTGGAAGCTTCCGCCAACCAATTGCCGGAACAGGATATCATCGAGGCGATCGACTTCGGCTACGAAGCAGCCTGTGACTTGATCCAAGCCCAGCGCGAAATCATGGCAGAATTGGGCATCGATTTGGTGGTAGAGGAACGGCCATCGCAAGATTCAGCCCTGGAAAACTTTATTCGCAGTCGCGCCGAAGCCCCAATCCGCTTTATTTTGTCTAAATTTGAACAAGACAAAAATCAGCGCAATGCAGCTTTGGACGAAGTTAAGGCAAATGCAGTCGAATCTGCGATCGCCGAACTCGCTGAAGACGATCCGGTAAAACTCGCCGCCAGCGCCAACGGCAAGACGATCGGCAACGTTTTCAAAGACGTTACCAAAAAAATGATGCGGAAGCAAATCCTCGAAGATGGCGTTCGCGTAGACGGCCGCAAGCTAGACGAGGTGCGACCCGTTTCTTGTCGCGTAGGCGTGCTCCCGTCGCGAGTACACGGCACTGCGTTGTTCAATCGCGGGTTAACCCAAGTCTTGTCCGCAGCTACCCTGGGAACCCCGGGCGATGCCCAAGACTTAGGAGACGACTTGCACCCGCAGCAAGACAAACGCTACTTGCATCACTACAATTTCCCGCCGTTTTCCGTGGGAGAAACGAAACCGATGCGATCGCCCGGACGCCGAGAAATCGGTCACGGAGCCCTCGCCGAACGCGCTTTGCTGCCCGTGTTGCCTTCCAAAGAAGATTTCCCCTACGTGATTCGCGTAGTTTCAGAAATCCTTTCTTCCGACGGTTCCACATCAATGGGTTCAGTTTGCGCCTCAACGCTAGCATTAATGGATGCAGGCGTTCCCCTGTCCCAACCAGTCAGCGGCGCGGCAATGGGTTTGATTAAAGAAGGCGATGAAGTCCGAATTTTGACTGACATTCAGGCAATTGAAGACTTCTTAGGCGACATGGACTTCAAAGTAGCCGGTACCGACACCGGCATTACCGCTTTGCAAATGGACATGAAAATCAAAGGTTTGCCCTTAGATGTGATAGCCACCGCCATCCGCCAAGCCAAACCGGCCAGACTGCACATTTTAGAAAGAATGCTGGCAACGATCGACACTCCCCGCAAGGAAATGTCGCCCTTTGCACCGCGTTTGCTAACCCTGAAAATCGATCCGGAATTTATCGGTTTGGTAATTGGGCCAGGCGGCAAAACAATCAAAGCCATCACCGAAGAAACCGGTGTCAAAATTGACATCGAAGACGACGGAACCGTGACAATTGCCGGCAACGACAGCGAAAAAGCTCAGCGGGCTTACAACATTGTCCAAGGCATGACGCGCAAGTTGAATGCAGGAGACGTGTATGTCGGGCGCGTAACTCGAATTATTCCGATCGGCGCTTTCGTAGAGATTTTGCCAGGAAAAGAAGGAATGATTCACATTTCTCAGCTAGCCGACTACCGCGTCGGGAAAGTGGAAGACGAGTTAGCTGTCAACGATGAAGTGATTGTCAAAGTGCGAGAAATTGACAATAAAGGTCGAATTAATTTGACCCGATTGAACATTCATCCCGACGAAGCGGTGGCCGCCCGCGAAGCGTTGAATAAATAGTTGACTGTTGGTAATTGGTAATTGCTTTTGGAGTAATTGCTAATTGCTAATTGGTAACTGGTAATTAGTAATTCCTAATTGCTAATTGAAATTAAATCTGATTGTTTTCAGATTGATTTAGGAGTAGGTGCGCGACAGCGACAGATCGAAAAGTGCGATCGGCTGTTAGAGTTAATAAACTCGCGCACTTTACCCTCAGCGGTTGCTATACATAAAAATATAAAGTAGTAGGTTGGGTTGAGGAACGAACCCTACGTTTCACTCCGCCCAACATCCAATTAATGAGTGTTGGGTTTCGTTCCTCAACCCAGCCTACAGAATAACTGCCGGAATTAATATTAAATCAAATAACAGCTATACAATCAATTTCAACTAACACATCTTTCGGCAAACGCGAAACCTCCACACAAGCGCGCGCCGGTGCAGTTTCCGCATCAAAATATTTCGCATAAACCGCATTCACGGCGGCAAAATCATTCATATCTTTGAGAAACACCGTAGTTTTTACGACATCCAACCAAGTAGCGCCGGCTTCTGTGAGAATCGCTTCGAGATTTGCCATAACTTGTTCGGTTTGTTTTGCTACGTCGTCGGTGTAGACAATATCGTTTAGTCTAATGTCGATCGCAATTTGACCAGCTACAAACAGCATAGTACCCGTAGCGGCGATCGCTTGATTGTAAGGGCCCACGGGTGCGGGTGCTTTGTCAGTACGAATAATTTTGCGCGTCATAGATGTTACTGTTTGGGATAATTTTTCGGATGTTTCTTGATTGTAGATTTCTCCATCAGGCATGATCGCACCAGTGAAGTCTGCATTCTCAATACTTACTGCATAAATGTTGGCCTCTGTCAAGTCTGCTTGTTTCAAGTTTGCTCGATCGAGGTTTGCTTTAATCAAATTTGCCCCTTGCAGATTGGCTGCTTCGAGACTTGCACCTTGCAGGCTGGATTTTTTGAGATTTGTCTCTTGAATATCAGATCCAACCAGATAAGCTTCATCCAAATTCACCCATGATAAGTTAGATTTAGATAGCTTAGTTAACTGAAGTTTAGCTCCCTGTAAATTTGCGCTCTCAAGCGTCACACCAGTTAGGTCTGCCCGACTTAAATCAGCTTTAGTCAAGTCTGCCTGGGTCAAATTTGCACTACTAAGGCTGGCTTTACTTAAATTTGCCTCAATTAAAGAAGCTAAAGTTAGATTAGCAGAGATTAGATTTGCTCCCCTCAAGTTTGCTTTATCTATTTTGGCATTAGTCAAATTGGCACTACTCAGGTTGGCTTCACTTAAGTCAGCACCGCTAAGGTTAGCCTTACTGAGATTTGTATAGTTAAGGCTTGCCTTAGTCAAGATTGCCTCACTTAAATCAGCTTCAGATAAATCAGCATCGTATAGGTCTATTCCACTCAAATTTGCACCGGTGAGGTCTATACCACTTAACTCTTCTCGCCGAAAGTCGCGTTCGCCTTTAGCGTATTTTTCTAAAAGTTCTTCAGCATCCATAAATAATCGATCGCCCTCCGCGACACCCCACAAATCAGCCTACCACCAAAACCCAACACGCCCTCATTCATCTGCGTTAATCCGCGTTAATCCATTTTCATCTGCGGTTGCAAAATTCCTCTTTTCAACCGCAGATATAGGCGGATAAACGCAGATAAACGCAGATGAATTAAACACCAACCGGAGCACCGACAACCTCACCCTTGAGCATCCGACCCGCAGCA
>JAUBOH010000458.1:2610-5093 GCA_036700145.1 Microcoleus occultus BM001215366 | reverse complement strand
GACACGGCACTGCCGTCTCCTCCGTCTCCTCCGTTTATATCATTCCGATGCAAACTGATTTGATATAACTAGGTTAATCTAATTAACGTAAAATGCAATCTTTCTTAGAAGAAACTCGACTCCTTAAAGAAGTCGCGGTTCTGGGAGTTCTGTTTTTTAGTTGTTAATACCTCTTATTCTATAATAATTCTCCTCATTCATTAATAATTCCTGCTTCAAACACCTGTTGAGCAGTCAAATTTAACTCGGGAAAAGCAGCCGATTCAATTCGATCGCCCTCCCGGAACTGGGTCAACTCGTACTCTCCGTCAACCAATTGATATACCGAAAGCGTTGGTTGCTTGGGATTGCCTATGTAGCGCCTTCCACCCAATCCCAAATAATCGACAATCCAGTATTCAAGAATGCCCATTTCTTCATAATCCCGCAGTTTGGTGAGATAGTCAGTCTGCCAGTTAGTGCTAACTACTTCTACTGCTAAACGTACCGACGAACCCATTGCGATCATCGATTCTGCTGCCCAGCGCGGTTCATTTATCACTTGCTGGCGATCGAGAACGATGACATCTGGCTCATATCCTGATTCAGTGCGATCGCCTTTAAGGACGCATTCTTTGGGAAGGAAATAGGGCAATCGGGCATTGCGACACACAATACCGACTTCTATATTCAGAAAACCAGAGACTTCTGAGTGTTTACCAGTTCCTTTGGGCAGTTCAACAATTACTCCATCGTGCAGTTCGTAGCGATGTTCTGAATTCTCAGGATACCATGCAATGAATTCGTCAAATGTTACTAATTTTGTTAAAGCTTGAACCATGTCGATCGCTCCTTTATTCTAGTTATAACAGATTCCACGTTTGTGAAGCACACCCCATATCGATAATAAATCCCGGTAGGGACACGGCATTGCCGTGTCCCTACTACCTTTATGAACCTGGAAGAGGCTGTATATTTAATTTTAGGTTAAATGATATCATGTTTTAACGGGTATTTTCGGGAGCGATCGGTTCTGATGATCTTGCTGTTTGAGAAGGTATAACAGGCAATTTTTGTTTTTTGTGCAAGTTGGGGAATCCCCGCTCCACCGATTGATTTGCCGCAGTTTGACTCGCATTTACTTTCTCGGAAAAGGGAGCTAATGTTTGAGCGACTTTAACTTGCTGTCGCAATTGTTCGGTGGAACCCAATAAGTTACCCAATCCGTTGATTAATCTGCGAATATTGTTACGAAAAGCTGGATCGCCTGTAATTTCATCAACATCGGCAGTGATTTTCTGTACGTTCTGAAATGTGGCGCGCGCTGAATCTAAAGTTTGCTGCAATAATAGCAAATTGGCGGGATTGTTTATGTTGCTAGATAAATCTCGCAAATTAGCAGAAGCTTGAGCGGCATTGGCTGATAAAATTTCTAAATTGTTCAGCAATTGTCCTTGGTTAATTCGATTAATTGTCGGGCTTAAACTGCTGACAGTTACACGAAGTTCTTGACTGGCTTGATTGATATTGTTCAAAGTTGAGACTAAACTGGCTCGGTTGGTTGCTACTAAGGAATTGAGTTGGTTAGCTGTTAAGGTAATTTGATTTGCTGCTTGAGTGACTGAGTTAGCGGAAGTTATCGCAGCGGCAGTTACTTCTTTTGTGGAATTTTCTGCCGTTGCTGTCACTTTTCTAATATCGGTTGAAACTGCTGACAGTTCTCCTTTAGCTGATTCATTTAAACTGCCTATTTCTCCTCTCATGGATTGGCTTAAAATTCCTAGTTCTGCTTTTAATGATTGATTTAAACTTCCCAATTCGCCTTTAACCGATTGATTCAAATTGCTAAATTCTCCTTTTACTGATTGACTCAGATTTTTGATTTCTCCTTTCGCAGTTACGGTTAAACTAGATAAGTCTTGAGTTAGTTTAGCAGCACCTTTGGCCGTATTTGCTGTGTTTTCCGAAATCGATTTAATATTGTTGAAGAGGGCGGGGTCTGTGTACAAGTTAGCTAGGCGGACTGTGGAGCGAATTAGTTCGTCGAGACTTACTCCAGCTTGACCTTTTAAGCGGGAATTTTGGCAGATTATCTCAGGCGGACAGTTGGCACTAATGGGATTGGCGGTAACTAAAGATTCTGGTAAAATTGAGTTGGGTGTAATGTCGATCGACGATTCGCCAATTAAACCGGATTTATTCGCTGCGATTTCCACATCCCGGGGAATCACTAAAGTACCGGGGGAAATCTCCACCATCACGTCTACGCCGTTGGAACCCGGTTTGAGGGCGGTAATTTTACCGACTGCAACGCCGCGATACCTGACGGGCGTCCCTATTTGCATTCCCTGGGCGCTGGCAAATTCTACGGCAAATTTGTAGCTGCGATTGCCAATCTGCACGCCCCGCAGCCAGAGGACTAAGCCTCCAAATAAGCCGATTCCTACTAAAATTAAGAACCCGACAGAACCTTCTCTTACAGTTCGCGATCGCATATTACCTCC
>JAUBOH010000458.1:0-2510 GCA_036700145.1 Microcoleus occultus BM001215366 | reverse complement strand
TCGCTGACAGTTCCCTCCCACTGCACTTTGCCTCGGTAGAGAAACACGATGCGATCGGCAGTGCGGCGGATGGTACTATCTTGGTGAGTGACGATCGCATAAGTGCTGCAAACACCTTGAGCCGCCTGCAACTCGCGGATTAAATCTTCGATGACCGTCGAAGCGATCGGATCTAAGCCCGCCGTCGGTTCGTCATACAGCAAAACCTCTGGATTATCCCTAGCATTATCGGGATTCGCCATGATGGCGCGGGCAAAACTTACCCGCTTCCGCATTCCCCCAGACAACTGCGCCGGATAGCGTTCGCCAATTCCCGGTAAACCCACCATCTCTAACTTCTGTTCCACCAATTCCCGAATCCGGCGGCGCGGCAGCTTAGAATGCTGGTACAGTAAAAAACCGACATTCTCCTCCACCGTCAGCGAATCAAACAAAGCCGCTTGCTGAAACACCATCCCAATTCCGATCGGATCTGCCACGTCGTCCACCCATCCGGCCCTGCGCTGTCCCTGAACGAAAACCTCACCGACATCCGGGGCCAACAAACCCGCAATTATCCGCAAAATCGTAGATTTCCCCGTCCCGGAAGGGCCAATAATTGCCAGCGCCTCTCCCCGATAAATTCTCAAATCGACTCGATCGAGGATCGGGCTCTGGCCGAAGGACTTACTTACCCCTTTGAGTTCGATTAGTGGCTCAGCCATAAGATGTTATCAATAAGTTGTCAGTCTTCAGTCATCAGTCTAGCTAATGACTAATCACTCATGACTAATGACTCTTGACTTATAGCAACCGCCGAGGTTATTAGGACGTTCTTAATTGCTGAAACCATTGCGGGGAATTGTATTTCCCTTCTTCCTTCTTCCTTCTTCCTTCAACATCCGGCTATAAATTGACTGCCAGAATCAAAACTCTCTTGTATTGTAAATTTGTCAGCTTGAACTATTCCAATACCCCTAAGACTAATTAACCATGTCAATTAGTTCATTTCCTAAAGCCCTCCGCGTCTTGGCTAAAGCCAAGCAGGTTTTTTTTGCCCGTTCCAGAAATCCTTACCCCCCTTCTTTGCGGAACGGGCGAGTTTACCAGTGGTTTAAGTGGTTGGCGCCCGGACTGTTGGTGAAACGGTGGCTGCTGATCAGTGCTAGCGGCGTGGTACTTGCCAGTTTGGGTTTAGCGATTTGGACTGGGATGACTCCGATTTTTTTCCTGTTGCAATTGTTGAGAAATTTTTTGGCGTGGATTGCGGAAGTTCTTCCCAATTACGTGTCGGGACCGATCGTGATTGCTGGCGGGATTTTGTTAATTTTGTGGGGCCAAACTCGCAGTTTGAACTCTATTACCAGCGTGCTGATGCCCGAAGGGAATGAGGAATTGGTCGATCGACTCCTCAACCACCGCCGCTTAAACCGCGGCCCGAAAATTGTGGCAATTGGAGGGGGTACAGGCCTTTCTAATTTGCTCAGGGGATTGAAGGATTACAGTGCCAAAATCACTGCTATTGTCACGGTGGCCGATGATGGCGGGTCTTCGGGGCGGCTGCGGCGAGAAATTGGGGTATTACCGCCTGGTGATATTCGCAATTGTTTGGCGGCTTTGGCCGATGAGGAAAAGTTATTGACTGAGTTATTTCAATATCGCTTTCAGGCCGGTGACGGTTTGGTGGGTCACAGTTTTGGGAATTTGTTTTTGACGGCGATGAGCGATATTGCTGGAGATTTGGAACAGGCGATCGCCGCGAGTTCTAAAGTTTTAGCGGTGAGGGGAGAGGTGCTGCCGGCTACTCTCAGCGACGTTTCTTTGTGGGCAGAACTGGCTGACGGCCGCAGAATTGAGGGGGAGTCCAGCATTACCGAAGCTAACGGTAAAATCCTCAAAATTGGCTGCACTCCTGCTAATCCTCCGGCTTTGCCAAGGGCGGTCCAAGCGCTTCGGGAAGCAGATTTTATTATTATTGGGCCGGGGAGTCTTTATACGAGTGTGATTCCAAATTTGTTGGTGACGGAAATTGCCGAGGCGATCGCCAATAGCGAAGTTCCGCGCATTTATGTGTGCAATATTATGACTCAGCCGGGGGAAACTGACGGATACAGTGTTGCGGATCACATTCGGGCGATCGATCGGGCTTGCGGCCGGCCGCTGTTCGATGCTGTAGTAGTCCAGGGAAAAGTCCCTTCTGCAAAAGCTTTGATCCGCTATTCTCAGGAGAATTCCTATCCGGTTGTGCTCGATCGCGCAGCAGTAACGCAATTGGGGCGGCGAATTGTGATCGCAAATGTGATGGATGAAGATAAAAATACGGGTTTAATTCGCCACAATTCTCAAAGGTTAGCGGGGATGTTGCTGCGTTGGTACGGCCGCGCCCACAACAGTTAAGCTGTTGACTGTTGACTGTTGACTGTTGAGTGCTGACTGTGCAAACTAATGTTATTGGTTATTAGCAGCCCCAAGCGAGTAACTAATGACTAATGACTAATGACTAATGACTAATGACTAATGACTAATGACTA
>JAUBOH010000457.1:0-5094 GCA_036700145.1 Microcoleus occultus BM001215366 | reverse complement strand
CCCCAGCCCCCCCTTGCTAAGGGGGGGAGTAAGAATTGATTTCCCTTGCTGACTAAGCGATCGGAAGTTTTCTTGTCCCCCCCTTAGCAAGGGGGGCTAGGGGGGTTCTACGCCGTTGCTATATAATGAAAGGCTGCACGCAAAAAACAGTAATCTGGAGGGCAATATGTCACGGAAATGTCAGCTAACGGGGAAAAAGGCAAATAACGGTTTTGCGGTTTCTCACTCGCACCACCGCACTCACAAGTTGCAAGAAGCAAATTTGCAGTGGAAGCGGATTTGGTGGCCGCAGGAGAAACGCTGGGTAAGATTGCATCTTTCTACAAAGGCGATTAAAACCTTGCAAAACAAGGGTTTGGAAATTATGGCTAAGGAAGCTGGAATTAATCTCTACAAGATGTAATAAACTTCTTGCTCAAGAAAGGACTAAAGTCCTGACTACAAACCTTTTTTTAGGTTCGTAGTAAAGACTTTAGTCTTTCCTCTATATCCACTTTCTACATTGTAGTAAATAAGTATTCATCATACCTTTGCCTTTCACTTCGATCGCACCGCGACTTTCAAATATATACTTTTCCTGCAATAGCTGATAAGTTGTAGATGTCACCTGAATGCACCCAGGCTTACCGTGAGATTCCATGCGGGAAGCTGTATTAACTGTGTCTCCCCACAAATCATAAATAAATTTTTTGATGCCAATAACTCCTGCAACTACCGGGCCGCTATTGATGCCGATTCTGATACTAAAATCTTGATTGTGAGTATTACTGAAATCGCTAATTGCATCCAGCATATCCAGGGCCATTTCGGCGATCGCTTCTGCATGATCCTTGCGAGGAATTGGCAGCCCTCCAACTACCATGTAAGCGTCGCCAATCGTCTTGATTTTTTCCAAACCGTGCCTTTCTGCTAGGTTGTCGAATGTCGAAAAAATGTCATTCAGCAAGGCAACTAATTGCGTTGGAGAAACTCGCGAACTCAATTGAGTAAAGCCTACTATGTCCGCAAATAAGACAGTAACATCAGCAAAAGTATCTGCGATCTTACTGTCTCCCCGCTTCAGGCGATTTGCTATTTCTTCAGGCAAAATATTCAACAGCAAGCGTTCTGATTGTTCCTGCTGCACTCGCAGTGCATTTAAAGTATCATTGAGAGCATTAGTTCGTTCTTTCACTCTAAATTCTAACTCTTCATTCAGCTTGTAAAGCGCCATTTCAGCCCGCTTGCGGTCAGTGATGTCCGTACCGATTGCCAGCATTCCCGCAAACTTTCCTCCCGCATCAAACAGCGGTTTATTTGCCCAAGAAACCCAAACGCGAGATCCATTGCGCCGGATACTTTCATTTTCATTTGTCGTATACTGTTCCGGGTTCTTTAAAATATTGCTCAATAATACTGCCAGGTTGTTTCCCGCTGTATCTGTGTGGGGGACAATTGTGCCAACAGCGTTTTTTCCCAATATTTCATCTTCCCTGTAACCAAAAAACTTCTGTGCAAATTCGTTAAAAAAAGTAATATTGCCTTCCGTATCTAATTTTAAAATAATGCTGTTAGCATTTTCCACCAATTCCCGATACTTAATTTCGCTCTGCCGCAGCGAATCCTCTGCTGATGCGCGTTCTGCCACTGTGGCGGCCAACAGTAGGGAAGTAATTACAATTACGCTCATGAAAGCCTGCAAAAATAAGATTGCCTGATTGATATTTTCCGCTTTGGCAATAAAGGGGCCGCCTCCCTGAGAACCGCCCCAAATCGCGATACTGGATACAATAAAAGATGCTAAAACAGCCCCGCGCTGTCCGAATTGAATGGTTGCCCAAATTACTAAGGGAAATGGCAAGTATTCGAGGGGATAACTGGAGAGATTACCTTCACTTTTTGAGTTGTATACTAGCCAACTGACTGTTACTAATAACAGCAGGCAGATCCCGCGCCAGATTGTATTTACAATTGTTTTAGTGCTTGTATTTTGTGGATGGGGTGCCGCTAGTTTTTGGTATGCGATCAGCAGCAGGGGAGTAAAAATCAAAACTCCTAATGTATCTCCGAGATACCAATTCCATCGAATTTGCCAATATTCGCTCCAGTCAACTAAACCAGTTACACAGAGGCGCAGCGTGCCGAGAGTGCAGTTGATTTGAGTAGCAACTACAGCACCGCACAAGATTAAATTGACTACATCAATGAGCCGATCGAGTGAGGGGCGAAATTTGAGTTTTTGCAGCAAAGTAAATGCACAAAAAGCTTGTAAACAAGCGCAAAAAGCACTAATAGTTGCAAGTGTTAAGGATACCTGGAGGTTAATAGTCTCGTAAAAAAATACGCCTAAAGCTATTCCCGGCCAAACGCGCCGACCAAATAATAAAATTACAGCTTGTGCAATTCCTGCAGGCGGCCAGACGCAGGTAGCTAATTTATTTACGCCGGGGATTGAAGATGCTATTTTTGCTCCCAAAGCGTAAGCAAAGGCAATGGCAGCTACTTTTGCTAAGTATTGCCATTTTGGAGATTGAAGTAATTGCAAAAACAGATTTTTGTTTTGGTGCATACTAAGTTTTATATTTTCACATAACTAATTTGATGCTTGTCAGAAAATAAGTGTTCATCTCGCCTTTGCCTTTGACTTCAATTGTGCCGCGACTTTCTAATAAATACTTGTCCTGCAATAGCTGATATGTTGCAGAGGTGACTTGAATGCACCCCGGTAAGCCGTGGGATGACCTGCGGGAATCTGTTTCTGTAGCTGAAGTTCGCTTTGCTTCAGGGCATTTGTCCGCTCTTTCACTCGGATTTCTAACTGTTCATTCAGATGAAGCAGTGCTATTTCTGCTTTTCGGCGATCGGTGATATCTGTGCCGATGCAGAGGATTCCCAAGAGTTCTCCCGCTGCATCAACCAGGGGTTTATTGGCCCAAGATACCCAAACGCGAGATCCATTACGGCTGATGTTTTCATTTTCATAGCTAGTAAAGCGATCGGGATTTTGTAAAATCTCATTATAAACCAACTCTAAGTTATTCCCTTCGAGGTCTGTCACGGGAATAATTGTTCCCACTGCATTTTTGCCAATGATTTCTTCCTGATTGTAGCCAAAGAATATTTCGGCAAACTCATTAAAAAAAGTAATCCTGCCGTCCGCCGCCACTTTCACAATAATACTGTTAGCATTTTCCACCAATTCTCGATATTTAGTTTCGCTCTCTCGCAGCGATTTTTCGGCTGATGCGCGTTCGGCTACCGTCGCTGCCAATAACAGCGAAGTAATCGTAACTACAGCCATAAAAGCTTGCAAAAATAAGATAGCCTGATTGATATTTTCGGCTTTGGCTATAAAAGGGCCACCTGCATGAGAACTGCCCAAAATTGCGATACTTGAGACAATGAACGATGCCAGGACAGCGGCCCTCTGACCGAATTGAAGCGCCGCCCAAATTATCAAAGGAAACGGCAAATATTCCAGGGGATAGCGAGAAATAGAAGCTTCATTTTTCGACTCAAAGACCAGCCAGCTCACTCCAATTAATAATATCAACCATATTCCCCGCCAAATTAAATATTTTTTTGGGCGCTCTGCTTGTCTTTTTAAACGGTCTGCGGTTACTTTAGAGCGAAAAAATATGAGGATTAAGGGAGTTAAAATTAAAACTCCCATTGTGTCTCCCAACCACCAATTCCACCGAACCGACCAATATTCTGCCCAATCTACTTTGCCCGCTAAATATATGGATAAGGCGCCAATAGTACAACTGATTTGAGTAGAAATTAGACCGCCAAACAAAACTAAATTAACTACATCTTTCAAGCGATCGAGAGACCGACGAAACCCCAGCCAGCGCAGCACAGTTACTGCAAAAACAGCTTGCAGAATCCCTCCGACGTTTCCTCCCAGCCAAATTGCGAATATCTGTTCGGTTGGGTTAACAAAATTGAGCAAAAATATACCCAAAACTATAGCAGGTAAGACTTTTGGGCCAAACAATAAAAGTCCGGCTTGTGCAATTCCGGAGGGCGGCCACACGGAGGAAGCAAAGGGATTGATTCCTTGAATTGAAATTGCTAGCCTCGCCCCCACGGCGTAAGCGAACGCAACGACAGTGACTTGGGCTAAGTACCGCCCTATTCGGGATTGAGGGAATCGAAGAAACTGATTTAGGTTCAGATTCATATCGAGTTTTAAGTTTTAGTAGGTCTATATTCCGTTAAATCTTAATAGGATAAGAACAATTATGTTTGTAGTGAGGACTAAAGTCCTCTTAATATAAATCCTAACCGTTTGTAGTAAGGAATGCAAGTCTTCTCAATCTTAGTATGAAAGGACTGAAGTCCTTACTACGAACCTTAAACCCGATGAAACTCTCTCATTTTAGGGCAGCATCAATCCACTCTTTCAAAGTAGAATGAACTTGATCAATGAGAATTTCATGGGATTTGTGAGTTGCTCTTACCACGACTTCAACTTTGCCCGAATTCAGGGAACGGCCGGTAACAATGCGATAGGGAATGCCGATTAAATCGGCATCTTTGAATTTAACTCCTGCACGTTCATCGCGATCGTCCAGCAGGGTTTCAATGCCAGATTGGTTGAGTTCTGCGTATAGTTTTTCGGCGACTTCTACTTGTTGGGCGTCGGAAATATTCGGGATGCTAATGATGGCATGATAGGGGGCGATCGCCACTGGCCAAATTATCCCATCTTTGTCGTAGGATTGTTCTACGGCCGATTGAGCTAGCCGCGACACGCCGACGCCGTAACAGCCCATCACGAAGGGCATTTCTTCGCCTTGTTCGCTGGTGTAGGTGGCCCCCATTGCTTGGGAGTATTTTGTGCCTAATTGGAAGATGTGGCCGACTTCAATTCCTCGGGCGCTTTGCAAGGTTTGTTCGGGATTGTGAATTGCCCGATCGCCCTTTTTCGCAGTTCTGACACCCACAACTGTTTCCGGTAGCGGAAATTCTTTGCCCCAATTGGCTCCGACAACGTGATATCCTGATTCATTAGCACCAGTGACAAAGTTTGTCAAGTCAACTGCGGTGCGATCGACCAAACGCAAAAACTTGGGAGATACCCCCCCTTGCCCCCCCTTACTAAGGGGG
>JAUBOH010000456.1:0-5095 GCA_036700145.1 Microcoleus occultus BM001215366 | reverse complement strand
ACTGTTTTTCTGCTGTCGATATTGCCCGGTAAATAACTGTGTTAGTTCCTTGGTGAATGAGTTCTTGTAAGTCGTAACCAGAAATTCCTGAAGCTGGTAGCATAGTTTGTCCTTCCCAGTTTATAAATCAATTCCCAATTCTAGAATGCCACATATTGAACCAAGATCGATGGCGGACGATCGACTACTCCGCAAATAAGCAGGTTTGAACGATGTATCCAGCGATCGCACAATTTAAAAATTACTTACGTATTTACAGGTGTTTTTTCAAACGGTCGAGCGAGCGAGCAATTGCCAGCCTTGATTTTTTCTGACTGCTGTGTAAGTGTAACAGCCTTTCAATGAAATATTACAACATGGTGCCGATCGCAGTGAATTAAAATTATCAAAAATTAATAATAAAAGTGAGGTAGTAGATAAATAGCCGATCGTTGCGAGTTTGGGAAAGCAGTCGCAGAAATACCTGGTTTTTGGACGAGTCCATAGGGAACACTTTACTGGCCTAAAAATCTGATTGTAGGGACACACTGCCGATATTACTTACGTGTAAAATCTCGTTTTTGGGAGCGGGCGTGCGGATATTACTTAGCTAAAAAGTCTTTTTGTAGGCCGCAGGCGACGCAGATTAACACGACTTGCACAAAAAACTGAGTTTTTGAGCGCCAAGAGTGCCCAAGTGTCGATCGAGTTAGTCGATCGTCCGATGCAGGATAACACAGAAAAGTTTTCACAGCAGAACCCGCCTCTGCTATAGCCGAAGCAAGAAGGAAGAAGTCGATTTTGTGCAACACGCAGGATGCCTGTTCTTGAGTTAGGGCAGTAAGGTGCAACTACCGCACCCAACGAAAAGCTGTTTTTTATGCTGATTTTTTATTTATTCCTGCTTCCTAATTCTGTTTTTGGGCGTCGGTGGAAATTACCAATTATCAATTATTAATTATCAATTACCAATTATCAGAAAAGAGCGATCGCCCAAAAACTGTTAACTTTCCTTACAATTTCGAGAGCAGCGTCGCGTCATGATGATACGATGCCGTAAAAATCCTTTGGATATGTTTATGGCAGAAGAACTCACTGGACAACCCCCTCTTTTCGGCGGCAGCACCGGCGGCTTGCTGACCAAGGCGCTAGTTGAAGAGAAGTACGCTATCACTTGGACTAGCCCCAAGGAGCAGGTGTTTGAAATGCCGACAGGCGGCGCTGCAATTATGCGTCAAGGCGACAACTTGCTGTATCTGCCCCGGAAGGAGCAGTGCATCGCTTTGGGCGGCCAACAACTGCGGGCTAAATTCAAAATCTCGAACTACAAGATTTACCGCGTATTTCCCGACGGTTCTAATGAGTACCTGCATCCCAAGGATGGCGTGTTCCCTGAGAAGGTGAACGAAGGTCGTCCTTTCGTCGGTAAGATTGACCGCAATATTGGCAGCAATCCAAATCCGATCAAGGTGAAGTTTACCGGTAAGAAGACTTTCGATCCCTAGACAGATGACTGCATCGCTGAGCAAAACATCGGTAATATTCCCTGGAATGCTCAGCTTGTAAACTTGTGTTTGCAGTAGTGTTCGGGCGCCCGAGGCCGTCGGCCTCCGCGCCCGAGTTCTACTGCAAACTTCAAATCTAATTAAAAGTTAATCGTTAAAGTTAAATTAAAAATGAATGTCGCAATCAGGCGAGCGCAGCCTTCTGATATCGATGTTTGCGCTCGCATTAATTATGAAGCTTTTAAAGGTATTTCCGATCGCCATCAGTTCCCTACAGATTTTCCAACGCTGGATTTTGCAACCGAAATAACTAGCCGGCTCATCGAAAATCCGTTGTTTTTTGACATAGTGGCTGAAAGCGAAGGCTCGGTTGTGGGGTGCGGTTTTATGGACGAACGGAACCCGATTCGCGGCATTGGGCCCGTTAGTGTCGTAGGCGTAAGCCGGGGCGTAGCCATCGCACTTTTCAAGGTAAGGGAACAGGACGAAAAATCATGGAAGCCTTGCTGCAACAGGGAAAGGAGGCTGCTGGTATTCGTTTGGTTCAAGAATCTTTTAATATGGCATCCCTGTCACTGTACATTTCTCTGGGTTTTGAAGTGAAGGAACCTTTGGTGTTGGTGGAGGGTAAATTTCGCAGCGTTCCACAGTATGGATTTGAGGTGCGGCCGCTCAGAAGTGAGGATGTTGACGAATGTGAGGCTTTGTGCAATAGAGTGTATGGGTGCGATCGAACTTCCGAGATTGAAGACGCCCTAAATTACCTTTCTCCTTTCGTTGCCGGCCGACAAGGTCGGATTGTAGCTTATACTTGTGCGGTGTCTACCGTTGGCTACAGCGTCGCGGAAACTGAAGCCGATATGCAGGCTTTGCTTTTGGGGGTGGCTGCGTATAGTCCCGATGAAGTGCTTTGTTTCCACTTACCCGTGCGTTATGCAAGTTTGTTTCGCTGGTGTTTGCAAGAGGGACTGCGCGCGCTCAAGCCACTGGCGGTGATGGCAATTGGCGAGCATCAACAGCCTGCGGGATGTTATTTTCCGTCTTATCTTTATTGATTGTATCGCAAAGTTATATATATGATATTTCCAGATTTCTCACAATTCTCCGAACTGGCAAAACAAGGTAACTTTGTACCGGTGTATCAAGAATGGGTTGCCGATTTGGATACGCCGGTGTCCGCGTGGTATCGGGTTTGTGCGGGTCAACCCTACAGTTTTTTGCTGGAGTCGATCGAAGGTGGGGAGAAAGTCGGGCGCTACAGTTTTTTGGGGTGCGATCCGGTGTGGATTTTGGAGGCAAAGGGATCTCGCACAACTCAAGTTTACCGCGACGGTTCCGAAAAAGTATTTACGGGCGATCCGTTTGCGGTTTTAACTGAGTGTTTGCAGTCTTATCAACCGGTGAAATTGCCGCAGTTACCGCCAGGAATTGGCGGATTATTCGGTTTTTGGGGTTACGAGTTAATTAAGTGGATCGAGCCGCGAGTTCCCGTGCATCCAGCCAGCGAGAATGATTTGCCGGATGGGTTGTGGATGCAGGTTGATAATTTGCTGATTTTCGACCAGGTGAAACGGAAGATTTGGGCGATCGCCTATGCGGATTTGCGGGATGTTGGGGTTGATTTGGCCCTGGCTTATCGGGAAGCGTGCGATCGGGTTTCTCAGTTAGTAAATAAGCTGCAATCGCCGCTTTCGCAGCAATCTACTCTGATAGAATGGACTCCTCCCAATGACGGGCAAGATGCCCGTTCCACAATTAGTAAAGACGGGCAAGATGCTCGTTCCACCACCGGAAATACAGAATTGGCTTACACCAGCAATACTACTCCCGAAAAGTATTGTGCCAATGTCTTAAAGGCTAAGGATTATATCAAAGCGGGAGATATTTTTCAAGTAGTTATTTCCCAGCGGCTCGAGGCTGAATACAGCGGCGATCCTTTTGCACTTTACCGCTCTTTGCGTCTGATTAATCCTTCTCCGTACATGGCATATTTCAATTTCGGAGATTGGCAGATTATCGGTTCGAGTCCCGAGATTATGGTGAAGGCAGAAAACACTGCTGACGGCAAGAGAATCGCAACTTTGCGGCCGATCGCCGGTACGCGCCGCCGGGGTAAAACTGCTCAAGAAGATGATGCTTTGGCTGCTGAATTGTTGCAAGATCCGAAAGAGATTGCGGAACACGTGATGTTAGTCGATCTGGGCCGCAATGACTTAGGCAGGGTTTGCCGCAGCGGTACTGTAAAAGTTGATGAATTAATGGGAATTGAGCGTTATTCTCATGTGATGCACATTGTCAGCAATGCGGTGGGAGAATTGGCCGAGGATAAGACGGCTTGGGATTTGTTGAAAGCTGCTTTTCCGGCGGGTACGGTTAGCGGTGCTCCCAAGATTCGGGCGATGGAAATCGTGCACGAGTTGGAAGGTTGCCGCCGGGGGCCGTATTCTGGGGTTTACGGGTATTATGATTTTGAGGGACAGTTGAATAGTGCGATCGCCATTCGGACTATGGTTGTTCGTTCTTTAGGTGGTGACAAACATTCGGTTTCCGTGCAAGCCGGTGCTGGTTTGGTGGCCGATTCTAACCCGGAAATGGAATATGAGGAAACGCTGAATAAAGCCCGGGGTATGTTGCAGGCAATTCGCTGTTTGAAATAGGGAATAAGACTGACGCACGGGCGATCGGAAACCGGGTTTTTTTACAGAAAGACGCCATGCAGCCCGCAGATTCGGTAAAAACCCGGTTTCTAAGCGTCAGAGTGCGTCCAAGACTGACCATTTTACCAGAAATCTAATTATGAATTTTTACATAGTAGACGTATTTGCCGAGTCAAAATATGCTGGCAACCAGCTAGCTGTATTTTGCGGTGCCGGAGTTGCCGAACTATCTGAGACGCAAATGCTACAGATAGCCAGAGAAATCAATTATTCGGAAACAACATTTATTCCATCAAACCATCCACAAAACGGCGGCTACGACGTGCGAATCTTCACGCCCAAGAAGGAATTGCCTTTTGCCGGTCATCCCACATTAGGAACAGCCTTCGTTATACAGCAAGAAATCATTAGCCAACTTGTAGACCAAGTTATTTTAAATCTAGCCGTAGGTCAAATTCCAGTTACTTTCAATTATCACTCGCGAGCGGCAGATATTTTGTGGATGCGGCAAAAATCGCCTACATTTGGTCAAGTTTTCTCAGCCGAAACTCTCTCCAGCGTGCTAAATTTAGAACCAGGTGAAATTGATGCAAACTTCCCAATTCAAGAAGTTTCTACCGGAGTGCCCTTTATAATTGTACCGTTGAAAACTCTCGCATCTCTCAAGAAAGCCAAAGTCAACTTAGATAAATATTTTGAACTGACTGAAACCACAGAAGCCAAAGACATTTTGATATTTTGTCCAGAGACTTACAGCGATGTCAATGACTTGAGTGTGCGAGTTTTTGCCTATTCATTAGGAATCCCCGAAGATCCGGCGACGGGGAGTGCTAACGGCTGTTTGGCTGGATATTTGGTAAATTATGCTTATTTCGGGAACGATGCGATCGATGTTAAAGTTGAGCAGGGTTACGAGATCGATCGACCTTCGCTGCTGCTGTTGCAATCTCATAA
>JAUBOH010000455.1:0-5100 GCA_036700145.1 Microcoleus occultus BM001215366 | reverse complement strand
ATTTTCAAGCCGGTTCGCGGGATACCGCAGCAGTTAGCGCCCCAGCGGCGGTTGAATCTTCGCCGACATTTGCGGAAGTGGCGCAAGTCCACCGGGTGCATATTTGCAATATTCTCGATCGGCGGAAACAAGTAGCCAAAGCTAAAGGCGATGACAGACTGCTGCGCTTGCTAGAAATCGAGTCAAAACAGATGGCCTGTTAGGCAAAAGCTTCAGAAAACAAAGCGTTTGTTAAAAAGGGGGAAATCGAGTTAAGCTCGATTTCCCCTTTTTAACTACTTTTTACTACGATTAGCTTTGAGGACTAACTCAATACCTTGAAAGATCATTCCCTGGATAATATCAAGGGTGGGTTTACCAGATAGCACGTCGAGATTGCCCTTGAGGCCGATAATGATGGCTTGCAGGATAAATGCGATCACTATAACTCGCCGCCAAAAGTTTTGACTTTGATGGTTGTTCATATGCCCTCACAAAGTGGCTGTATTGTTTACAAAACAAGCCTCCCCTGTGGGCAAAACCCAAGCAAATTCCCCAAGCAACTTTCAAAGTGCTTATAAAATGGGGATTAGCTGCTTGGGCAAGGTTGCCCAAGCAGACAACAAAAATTTTTTAAGCTTTTCTTTATATTTGACCCATGCCTGAGAAAGATGGACACAAGTTTGGTAGGGATGAACGCCCCAAGCAAAACGTGATGAAATTGGTAAAAGCCTTGTTGCTATTGGCAAGTCCAGATTTCACCCTTGATGACTCTGAGCTAAAAGCAGCAGTTAAAGTGGAGTGGATTTTTGAGAATAAGCTGGAAGTAAGTGGGGAATACAAGAAGAAATATAAACGAGGAGAAAAAGTAGTTTCAGGTATAACAAAACAGGCTTTGTGGCAGCTAGCAGAAAAAACAGACAATCGTCTTGAGCTTCCGAAACGTGAGTGGGAAAATTATTCCAGTAACTTAGAAAAGCGAAAACAAGAGGTAGTCCGAGATGCAATTTGTTATTTGGAAAGATTGGGAATTTTGCAGGATAAACACCCTAAAAACAACCCAAATAAACGCTCAAATACCCCACCTTTAAGATTCACCATATCTCTGAATAAAAATATATCAATAAACGAAAATCTGGACGTAGTTCGACAGAAATTGCAGCTTGAAATATCTCCCCAGACAACAGATAAAAGCATCGACTACTGGCGCGATATTTGTGGCAATTGCTTGGTAAAACAAAAGCAACTGACAAGCAATCGGCTGATGCGTGCTAAGGAGATGGTATTTAATCTCAACGATATAGATGTAGATTTGACATTAGTCGAACGCAAAAAGCCAGACAAACGGAGTGGAGACGATCATCCTGAAAAATCCTGGTTGTGCCAGCCAGACTACGAAGAAACCGAGAAACTGGAGTACCAAGAATTTCTTGCCAAAGTCTTGAAATCCAATCAAAGTAACAAAATCGCGGTAATTGGCGAAGCGGGTGCGGGTAAAACCACACTCCTGCAAAAAATTGCTTTCTGGATATTGGAAAATACCGATTATTTGCCGATTTGGATACCGTTGGGAAATTTGCCGACGCCAGCGCCATCGCTAAAAGACTATCTCCTCAATCGTTGGCTGGAAGATACAATGGTTAGCATCACGCAGGAAATCAAAGCTAATTTTGAAAAACAGTTGACGGCTGGGAAGGTATGGCTGCTGTTGGATGGCGTCGATGAGATGGCTGCGTCGGGTAATCCTCTCACATTTGTTGATAAATGGATACCAGCTTGGAGTCAGGATTTGCGTGTGCTGCTGACTTGTCGGCTGAATATTTGGGAAGCAAATCCTTATGCACTCAATGGCTTTCAAACCTATCGCACGTTGTGGTTTAGCGAAGAGAAAGTCCAGCAGTTTATTCATGATGGTTTTCAAAAAAGTGACCCCGCACTAGGGATTCAGTTGCAACAGGAATTAAACCAACCTGGAAAAGAACGAATTAAGGATTTGGTGAGAAATCCCCTGCGGTTAATGCTGTTGTGTTCGATTTGGCATTTGCTAGAGGGCAAGTTACCCGATACCAAGGCAGAACTTTACCAGCATTATGTGGAGGAAGTGTACAGGTGGAAAGAAGAGGAAGTGTACAGGTGGAAAGAAGAGGAATTTCCTACAACACCGGAAGAGAGACAGCAACTAAACGCCAAGCTGGGAGAGTTGTCAAAAGAAGCAATTGATAAGCAAGAGAACCGATTTTGTTTACAACATAAGTTTATTCAAGATGTATTTAAAAACGATTCTTTGTTCAAATGGGCGCGCAATGTCAACTGGCTGATTCAAGTGGGGGTAGATGCAAAAAATCCCCTTCAACCTGTCTACGCTTTCTTTCATCCCACATTTGAGGAATATTTCGCTGCGACTGCAATTGACTATTGGGATTTTTTCTTACCTCGTCAACATCAAGATAAACCCGTTGCAGAAAAATACCGCATTTTTGAGCCGCAGTGGAAAGAGGTAATTTTGCTGTGGTTGGGGCGAGAAAATATAGAAGCGCAGAAACAGGAATTTATTGATGCTTTGGTTAATTTTGATGATGGATGTGGAGAATGGGAGTGGGAAAACATAGGAAAAGGGTTTTATGAATATCGCGCCTATTTTATTGCTGCATCAGGAATTAATGAATTTAAATCTCATCCTATTGCCAACAAGATTGTGAATCACTTAGTACATCTTGCCTTAGGTTATTTCAGTCATAAAAAACAGGAATGGCAAAATCACATTGATGTTATTTCACGTTACGTAATAATAAACAAGATTCTGACACAAACTGATAAATCAAGTACCATTCAGGGAATTTGCTCTATTTTAGAAAATCCTCAATACCCTGAATCTTTTTATAGTCGTGCTATCTTTGTACTAGGAGAGATTGGACAGGGTGATTCTCAAGCTAATTCTACTTTAAAGAGAGTCTTAAACAATACTAGAAATATCGAAATTCGCAAGCAAATATTAATTATCTTAAAGAAAATAGAATCGGGAGAACCCTCCATTATCGACACAGAATCCCAAAAAATAACTACTTCCGTGCATCATAATCAAACATCTAATCCAGAAGATTTTGAAAGAATTGAGGATTTAATAAAGTTATCATTAGATAATGACATTAATTACAAAAAGCGCATTAATGCTAGAAACAAATTAAATAAAGCCAACCAAAAAGATAGACAAAAAATTATCAATACTTTCGTAGAAGTTATTGAAAAATATAACGATTCATCTCTTCGTTGTTTAGCATTAGACAATTTATGCGAAATTGATTTAACAGGTATCGAAGTCACAAAAGTATCAATCAAAATCCTAGAAAACTTTAAAAACGAGGATGAATATCTAGTATTTAAGGCTGTGATAAACCTAAAACCAACTGATATGAATAACGATACAAATAGTATAGATTGCTTGTTATCTATTTTTAGTGTAACTAATGAAGCTAATGACAAAAATCTACATATAGCCATTTTAGAAGCTATAGGCAAACTCGGTCATAACAATAGTAAATCTATATATAAATTGAATGATATTCTAGCAAATAGTACAGATAAAGATATCCGTTTTCACTCGGCTGACAGTCTAGGGAAAATAGATATAGGGAACTCCAAAGCTGTAGACTTCGTAATTGAATACCTACTAGAAACTACCAAGCATCAATATCAATATAGCTCAATTCTCTCTAATATACTTAAGCCATTCGATGATGTTCGGGAGAGTTCAAAAGCCTTGGATAGCTTAGGAGAAATTGGCAATGGAAGTAAAAATGCTATTCATGCCTTAGTAAAGGTACTAGAAATAGCTAAAGCAGAATATGCTAGGAGAAGAGCTACTAAAAGTTTATTAAAAATCATTACTACTGATGAACATCGTCAAGAGGTGGTTTCTTTGCTTCAACCTCACCTGAACACTGAAACTTACGAAAATAACTTTGATTTATTTAAAGACTGCTACGTACTCCTCTGGCACTGTACCCAAAATTTGCCCTACCCCGATTTCTATCAAGCTTGGCACCAAGACACTCTTGCCAACTCCGTAACAGCCCAGAGAAAATGATAGAAAATATGTAGAGTCGATTGCCTCTTCGCTGCAAAATGCGATATGATTAAACTAATAGACTAAGGAACTAAAAATGCTAAGTCAAATAACCTATAATCAAGCCTCTAAAAACTTTGAGCAAATTTACGATGAAGTTATCTCCACACGCGAACCTGTAGTTGTGAGTCGAGAAGGCTACGAAAGCGTATCGGTTATTCCTACAGATGAGCTAAATAGAATGATTGAAACCATCTATTTGTTCCAGTCCCAAGAGAATGCCATACGTCTCCTAGATGCTCTACAACGTGCCAAAAAACGGACGAACAAACCTCAAACTTTAGATGAGTTGCGTAAGAATTTTGGACTGATTGAGGAAGTATAAAAAGTTTATGTCTGAGAATACAGAATCAGAAGATATTCCTCAATCAGAATCGACTCAAGAGGAAAATTTAAAACGGGATCTGGTTTTCGATCTGAGATTTCTGGAAGACCTTACATTCTGGGTAGACACAAATAGAAAAACGGCTCTCCGCTTATTATCTATTATGGAAGAGATTAGGCGCAATCCTTTTGAAGGAACCGGAAAACCAGAACGATTGAAGTATCAGGATGCAAACGTATGGTCGCGCCGACTAACTCAAACCGATCGTATTGTTTACCTTGTTAGTGAAGATAGAATTGAGTTTTTACAGGCTCGATATCACTATAGCGATCGTTAAGATCAGCTAATGCTTCGGCTCGACTCCTGTCTCTAAGTATATCATTAGAAATTCAATCCAATAGCTGCAAGCTCCGCTAACGGGCGATCGCATCAAATTCTCCCTCTCACCCCTTGACGCAAAGCACCTGCTTCAAAGTCGCCACAACCTCCACCAAATCCGACTGCTGACTCATCACTTCCTCGATCGGCTTATAAGCCCCCGGAATCTCATCTAAAAACTCCGCATCTTTACGACACTCAACCCCCTCAGTTTGCCGCACAAAATCATCGAGAGTAAATACATTCTTCGCCTTGCTGCGAGACATCAACCGTCCCGCACCGTGAGAACAAGAAC
>JAUBOH010000454.1:0-5100 GCA_036700145.1 Microcoleus occultus BM001215366 | reverse complement strand
ATCTTCCTTACACTTATGGGGAGGTAATTACCTATCTGATAGTCAGTCGCGATCGCAACCATTTTATGCTGATACATGAAGGCTGGGAAAATCATCTGCGAGTTCATGGTTATGTGGTTCATGCCGAAATTCGCAATGACAAAATCTGGATTCACTATGATGGGATTGAAGACGGCATCACTGACGAACTCGTCGCGGCTGGTGTGCCCAAAGACCACATTGTTCTTGCTTTCCATCCACCGGAAGTTCGAGAGTATACTGGATATGCGATCGCATAGTTTCTAGTCTTGACCGAGATTTTAGACAATATCAGCAGTCAATTTCCCCCATTTATAACTATCGCCCAAATGCTACAATACATATTGAGATTATGAATCAAAAACTATGGCTGAACTAAAACTCCGATCAAAATATCCAGATTCACTCAGACAAATTATCGAAAGTGCTTTGTCAGAGAGACTCCATAGCATTGAAGCAGGAATTAAACGAACGAAAGAGCGACTTCAAGAATTTGAAACTAAGTATGAATTATTGACGGAAGAATTTATTAGACGCTTCAATAATGATGAATTGACACATAGTTTTGATTTTGATGAATGGATAGGAGAATCTAGAATGTTGGCACATTTACGACAGAAAAAAGAAACCATTGAGGAAATTGAGTTTGTTAATTGAACTTTATTATCAGCAGGTTCGCACTCAAATTGAATCCTGTCAAATTGTAGAATCATTCAATCTAGATTTTGAAAAAAGAGGACTTTATGAAGGGTTTATCCGAGGACAGATTAACTTCAAATATAATTCATTACTGCATTTACGGGAATTTGTCTATGTTGAGATGACTTTAGATAGAAAAATGTATAGTTATCAATATATGGATGCGGAAAACCATCTAATTTTTCGGTATGACAATACCGAACATCACCGCAAACTGAATCTTCCTAACTTTCCACATCACAAACATGAGGGAAGTGAAAATAATGTAATTAGCTCCGATGCTCCTTTTTTAGCTGATATTTTCAACGAGATACAGAGAATAGAAGAGCTAAGAAAGCGATCGGCGATCGATTGACAAAACGTCCGCTATAGCAATCCTAAATCATTTTTGAATTTCTTGCTCCCTCACCTTGCTAAGGTGAGGGTTGCAAAGTGGGGTAAAAAAATTACGACTCCTGCAAGGATTGCTATATTGCTATATTGCTAAATCTTCTTTTCACTTAGCACTTTTCGCAAGGCCTTGAGAGCATCATCAAGTCCGGTGTCCAACATAGCTCCACCTGTAAATTTAACCAGATCTGATGAATTAACGACAACCTGAATGCTATCCCCACCTGCTACAGCCAGCTTAAAAAATTGAGCCTGTTTCATGATAAAACCATTTGGCAATGTGTAGTTAGTAGAATCGTCTCTAGTTGAAACTGCTACTACATCTCGATAATAAAATTCATCATCTCTTTCATTAATAGGAACGCCTCTCATGAAGTTATAGTCACATTGATAAGAACTGAGTTTATGTTCTGTTAAATGTATGATTGTTATGGCATTGAGGCTAAATCGAATATACTTATCCTTACCTTTCTTCCATGTGAGTTCCTTATTTAGGATACCATAAACTGACCAGAGAATTGGACCACGAATTACAACAGAGTCTCTGATTAATTCGGATTTCTCAATATTTAGACGCTGCAATGAGCGTTTTTTGAGATTTTAGATATCGTCAAGTAGCCAAGAATCAATGGTTTGATCCCCAGGAGCATCCATCATACGTTTGATCTCGATAAACAACCATGATCCTCCTATCATTAGAAAAATTACACCCATGCCTAATGTAGAGGAATGTGGCAGGAAGATGAAGCTTAAAATAATAAGAATGATTTGCCATTTTATCTTAAGTTTCTGAAAATAATTGCGGATTCTCTTACGCTTATCATTCTCGGAAACGGATTGACTCAATGCGATACCTTGGGATGCTTCCATTAAATTCTCTCCAATCAGTAAATTTGGTTTACAAGTTCCATGTACATTTGGTTACCAGTCATCGGTAGTTTTACTAGCAATGCTCGCAATCTATCAATGTTTGTCTCACCAGGGCGAATAAATTCCAATATGCTTGCGATGGATGGTGATGGGCAGTTCATTCGGTTGCCACCGTAGTAGTCATCTCGAACAAGTGCCCGAAACCAATAAACAGTTGCGTCAAAATCACCCATAGCACTAGCAGTAGCCAACAATTGATCGATTTCTTCAATTTCACTACGTTTCAATATTTTGGGTCGTCTGCCTCTGAGCAATGCTAATGCCAGATAGTAGTAGACATAAGCTATTGATGGATTAGCTTTAATTGCATCATTGAAGAAATTTATTGATTGCTGATAAGACTTTGCTTGCAACAATTTAATACCTTGATTCAATAAAACATCAGGATCTGGTGATGGTTGGGCTTCTACATTGATGTTAAATTGTGTGTTGACACGTTGATTGCGATGGTCGTAGCTTGCCATGATTTTCTAACTTCTCACTTCAGTGACTATCCATCTAAAAATCGTAGATAGCTGTTATCCGCCGCGAACACCCTGTCAACGTCACAACTGCTAAAAAAGTTGTTGAACCAGCTCAATAGATTTTGCGATGCCTGCGATAATACCACCAACTTCAATCGCATTTTTCAGGAAGTCCTTCGCTGTACCAAGATGTTCCAATATGGAATTTTTATTTGGTTCAGGTTTTTTGGCTTGATCGACAGCCTTCTGAATTTGATATTGAACATCTGTGACTATCTCAGCATCGATAAATTGAGCATCACCAGCTTTTGATATCTCATCCTTAAGTTTTTCCAACTCACTGATGATATCTGTTTGATTTTGAACAGTACCAAAATTGATATTACCAGCAGAATTGTACTGATAATTCACTTTTTGACCACGCTGATCGAACGCTGACATATTTTTTTCTCCATCTAAATCAAGTATCTAAAAGGTTATACGGGATATATGAATAACTTACAGGTCATTTATCAAATTTCAGTAAATATACGGGCATCTTCATGTATAAAAACGCTATTTCTCTGAATACACGGAAGTTCACTGTGATTCCGTCAAACAGATAAGCAACGGATGCTGGCATTGGTTAAAATTCTTTGAAACCTTTGTCTGTAGCTGACTTCACTTATCACCCCAAACCCACACCGCAATATAATTCTGCGATCGCTATGCTGTAATAGAGATCAGTCCATTCAAACTTCGATAGTTTATGACCGCAGCAGTATCTATTGACATTGGTACGCTCATTACACGCACTCCCGGACTGCATGGTGGATGTCCCCACATCGTCGGTAAAGGCGTTACCGTTCGCCGCATCGTAACCTGGTACAAGCGAGGATTGAATGCTGAAGAGATGTGCGATCGCATTGGACATCTCACCCTCGCCGAAGTCTACGCCGCACTCACTTACTATCATGCTAACACCGCAGAAGTTGAAAATGATTTAATCCATCAAGCAGCAGAAGCCAAGCGTCTAGAAGCTTTGTACACCAACTTGGGTAAAGAAGCATGAGTGAGATTAAGCTTTACCTAGATGAAGACTCCCAAGATCAGTCTCTTCTACGGGCATTACGATCGCGTCAAGTCGATGTAACCACTGTCAACGAAACTCAAACAGAAGGGTTAATCGACGAAGAACAACTTCGGCTAGCTACCACTCAAAACAGAGTGCTGTACAGTCACAATATAGGAGAATTCTGTCAGTTACATACTGAATTCCTCGTCAGAGAGGAATCTCATGCTGGCATTGCGCTGCTTTCACAAGACTATTCTGTCGGCGAGCAAGTTAAAGTAATTATGGAATTAACTGCGAATAAGACAGCAGAGGAAATGGTGTACCAGTTAGAGTTTTTGGGTAAATATTTGAAAAATAGCTAAATCCAGAAATATGAGCGATCGTTGCGATCGCCACTTCCAACTCAATACTCGCTAAAGTATTATTTGTAGGTTAGGCGTAAACAGGAAGTGGCTCATAAACAAGTTGCATAAGTTTTTCTGAGGGAATGGTTTCCATTGCATAGGTATTACCTTGAGCATCGGCAAAATCTACTAGATAAGCGCGATCGTCAAAGCTCATGAGAATAGTGCCAACTTGTCCCGGTCGGAGCAAAATCGGCCCAGAGGTTGCTTTATGGATTGCGTGAATTTCTTCGGTCAAGGCAACAACATCATACTCGTGTAACGTCATCACAGTATCCTCACTTATTGACAGGATAGGTATTAGTTAGCCTGGGAAAGTCTTCATTGGTGCGAATCATCCAACATGACAGCACCCAAGAGCTTCCGGTTTCCGTGGTTATGAAAAATTTGATATCATACTGGGTTCCATAGTTGTCTGTTTTGTAAATTTCCGCCTCCTGATTGACCGCCGCTTCTAATATAGCAGCTTCTAAAATAGCTTTGTTTTCTAGTGTAATTCCCAATCGATTTCTAAACAGTATGGCTTTATCTTTTCCTTTGGGATGCTGCATATTCAGTGAGTATCGCTCAAGCTTGTCACCAAGCAGTGCTTTGTCTCCGTTGGGTAGTTTCATCTGTCGAAATGGTTAAGTCACTTGGCTGGGAATGAATCAAGCTAAGCTTCATCTAAGTTATCTCAAAACCTGCCTGGATCGCCACATCAAGTGATTGCTACAGTCAGCATTTAGCTTAATGATTTTTTTCAGGGTCATTCGCTCTTTTTTAACCGCTGATTAACGCAGATAGGAGAATAGCGAGCGTTATTTTACCATAAACAAACAAAACCCGCTAGATGCGGGCTTCATTTTAAGAATTGCAATTTAACTCACTACTAGCACTTAGGCATAAACTGGGTTTTTTAGCGAAATAGTGCATTTGAGAGTTTAATACTGGTGAAAAACCCGGTTTCTTTGGTATTTATGCGTAAGTCCTAACTACATCACAACTGCACTAATTAAAGTGTGCACATTTTGTACAACAGCAGTAGTAAAATTATGAGTCGCAGGCAAACTATCGACCACGATTCCAGCGCACAATAGCATCAGATACAGAATAGAGTATTTAAAGAGCGATCGCGCAACCTTCTTATCTTCTGGAGTCT
>JAUBOH010000453.1:2792-5112 GCA_036700145.1 Microcoleus occultus BM001215366 | reverse complement strand
GTCTGTAGGGGCGGTGCCCCCGTGCCCGCCCCCGTCGTATCTACGATGGTCAAAATCGCCGTTTTTTGATTGCCCAAACTTGCATTATTTGTGGCATTTGTCAAGCTGAGATTGACAATTTCATTGCCTTCGACTAAGGTGTCGTTTGCAATCGGAATAGTGAAAGTTTTGCTAGTTTCACCAGACAGAAAGTTTAACGTACCCGACGTAGCAGTGTAGTCACTTCCGGCGGTGGCGCTACCGTCAGCAGTGGCGTAACTGACAGAGGCGGAAACATTGCTACCACCTGTCCGATTAACTGTAATTGTTTGGGTTGTGCCGTTTTCATTAACGCTGTAAGTGCCGCTGCTGAAATTAAAGGTTCCGGGCGCTAATACATCGTTATCGGCGATCGCCACGGAAGCAGTTTCAGTACCAGCAGCCCCCAAATTGTAAGCAGCCGTACCGACTAAAGTCAGCTTCACAGCCTCGCTAACTTCCACAAGGCTGTCGTCAATTGGGGTAATAGTAACATCCGCAAAAGATTGACCTGCCGGAATAATAATGCTGCCCGTTAAATTCGGCGTGTAATCATTGCTGGTGGCAAAACCCGTACCGCTAGCAGTAGTATAATTGACTGTCAGCGGGAGTGCGGTACTGCCCGATCGCGTAATGCGGAAAGTACCAGAATTTGCACCAGACTCGGCTGCTGCTGCGTCTGTCGCAGTAATAGTGACAGTCGGTAAGGCAATGTTAAACCGAGCTACACTCGGATCGTGGTCGCTGTCTTGTTGAGCAAATTCTGAGTTAATGTGAACAACATCAAATCCGGCTAAGTTTTTAGCTAAGTTATTGCTAGCTAAAATGTGGTCGAGAACCTGGGCGTTGCCTTGGAAATTGTAAGTATAGCGCTCATTCTCCGGCAGAGTTTCGATGAGGTTTTGCAGCACAGCAGTCCCGGTACCGCCGGGAATTCCTCGGACAACATTCAGCGGTTCGGAAAACTGAAAATCGTTTAAATCTCCGGCAACAATTACATTCGCATTGGCATCTACTGCCAAAATGCGATCCACAAAATTGTTGACAATTTGTGCTTGTTGCAGGCGCTGAGTTTCGCTGGTGAGAACAGGCGGTTGGTTGGGGCCGAAAAGCGGTTGATCGCCTCCTTTGGAATTGAAGTGATTCGCAATCACAAATACCGATTGGCCGTTGAATACAAATTCACCGACTAAAGGCTTGCGGCTGGTATTAAATGCTGCGTTAGTCGGGTCAATTCTGCCCGGACTTGCTGACAGTACGGGCGCGCCGCTGACGTTGCTAACCGTGGTTGCGGTTGTGGAAGTGCCGCCGGGGCGATCGACAAAACTAACGCGGCTGGGATTGAACAAAAATCCGACGCGAATATTGCCCCCAGGTTCGCCACCGTCTTGGTTGTTTACGGGGTTAATTTGCCGGAATTCATAAGTCGGGCCACCCGCTGTTTTAATTGCCGCAATTAAGGTGTTGTAAGTTGTGTCAGCCGCAACTACACCGTCATTAGTCGCGCCGTTGTTGTCTTGAATTTCTTCCAGATTGATAATGTCAGGACTTTTGAGGTTAGTGACAATTCGACTCGCTAGTGCAGGGAATTTGGCGGTGTCGCTTGGGTCTAAATTCTCGACGTTGAAGTTGCCGACTGTTAGCTGATTGGCAGTTCCAATTAGGTTTGTAACTTCCTTAGTCAGTCCGCCGGATGTGACGCTGGATTGAGGAATTTGAGCGGTATTTAAAAGCTCGTAATTGCTGAAACTGTAACCGATAACGCCTGTAACTGTGTTTAATTTGTCTCCAACATTAGTAATAGGTGACAAGCTGCCGTTGGTTGGTGGATTCAGCAAAGTGTCGTCAATTTGAATCCGTTCGGGGTTGAAATCAGTCGCAGAAACGGCAATCCCACCGCGATTAGTTCTGCCCGTAGCATTCGCACCGTTATCCGGCAAAACGTAGAATTCGCCAAACTCGTTTGTAGGGCCGACAACTACGGGATTGTTGACTTGCACCAGCATTGATTCTAAACTTTCATAGAAGTCGATGCCTTCCGTTGTCGGGTCGAAATCGCCGCCTGTTTCGACATTGCCAGCAGTCGTGCTGAAGTCGTTTTGAATGAAGTTTGTCGGTTGAATGCGGCCGCCCGTACCGACGATTGTTGGAGTAATTGTTCCCAAAGATGCGATCGCCCCCACAGCAGCCCCAGCAACCGTAGCATTGATTTGGGTAGTGGTAAGATTGGTGGCGTTGTTAGCAGGGCGGAATTCGTCAACTCGACCAGTTACTTGTACCGATTGTCCGACAGTAGGATTGG
>JAUBOH010000453.1:0-2692 GCA_036700145.1 Microcoleus occultus BM001215366 | reverse complement strand
GGCGCATCAGCAGCATTTCCAGTCCAAGTATACAACCGGAAATCTTTCGGTGCAGTCCCCGTGGCGTTGTCGGCAGGGCCGGCGACAATTAGGTATTGGTTGTTAGCATTGCGATCGATACTGCGAATCCCGCGGCCGCCTAAATCTAATTGAATCGGAGCACCGATGGTAGCAGAAGATGCCGCACCCGTTACTAAATCTGTGAAGTTGGTAATCGGTGCGATCAAAGCTTTAGTGCGATCGGTTGTCGGAACTTGCGGCGCGCGGAATGCAACGTAAGCAGTGGTACCGTTGGGTGCGACCGTCAAACCTTCGATATTGAAACCGTCTAAGGTAGTAGCTTCTGGGATTTTGCCCGCAGCCGCACTCGCAGTAAAATTGAAACCATTCGTATTTCCCCACGCGATCAAATCGGTGCGGAGGTTGTCGTATTTGCCAGCAAAAGTCAGATTAGTTGTCGCGCCGGTACCGGAAATATCCGTCGCAAATAAGCGATAGCGGTTGGGCCGCAAATTGCCGCCGCTAGCATTGCTTTGGGAACCTAACCAATAAATTCTATTACCGACGCGGGTTGAAGCTTCGATGTCAACTTCCCTGGGAATACCGCCGGAGATATCCGTCAAGCCGAGAGAGTTGGTAAAGTCAAAGGTTTTGACTGGTAAACCGGAATTTGTGCGATCGTACAAACGAATAGTTTGGTCTTCGTCGTCGCCAACTAGCATATAGTTGGAGTCGATCGCGATCGCCGTACTAGCATCGCTTGTTCCAGTCAGAAAGCGACTAATTGCAGGAGTTCCCGAAGCAGCAGAAGCCGCGTATTTCAGGACTGTAGATGTTGTGTTTGTGCCGTCGCTAACGCTTACTGTAATGTCAGCATAACCGACACCTACAGGATTAATTTTCAAATTGCGACTTGCGCCAGTTCCGCTGAGAGCTAAGTTTAAGCTACCGTTGGGAACAACAGCAGTGTTGCTGCTAGTTGCGGTTAATGTCAAACTCCCAACAGCAGTCTCGGCATCAGCTAAAGTGAAGTTAACGCCAAAGTTTTTAGCCGGATCTGTGGGGTCGTTGATGACACCTGATAAACTAGGAACTGTTAAAAATGTAGAAGCTGCACTCGGTGCGATCGTCGGAGGAGTGTTAGCAGTAGTTGTAAAAGTTGTAGTGACGGCGGTAGTCGAAGAATTGTTGGTTTCGTTGCTTTCGGCGATCGTATTTCCCGGATCTGCAACTGCGGCCCCAACAGCGCTGGTGACAGTACCCGCAGTAGTACGAGTAACATTAACAGTCAAAGGAATGCTACCACCAGCCGCGATCGCACCTCCAGTAAAAGTAACAACTCCCGCCGCTTGAGTCGCAGTAAAACCAGTACCCAAGGCCGAATTGTATGTCACCCCCGCAGGTAAAGTGAAGTTGGCACGAACTCCAGTCGCAGCAGCAGTACCGCCGTTAGCTAATGTCAGCGTGTAGTTGAAGGGAGTGTTAACCGTTGCTGTCGCAGGGGCACTGCTGCTAATTGTTAAGTCGGGTAAAGGAGTTGTTGCGGCGATCGTCACTGCCGTAGCAATATTGGCCAGTGTAGTAGGATTGGCCACAATCGTAGCTGTGCGCGGAGTCGTCCAAGTACCCGTAACGGCATTGTAAGTTCCAGTTAACTTCGTAAACGCCCCGCTAGCAGGATCGGGGAAAAGTGTTGTATTGGTTCCATCCCCAAAAGTTCCCTGGGCATTGCTGTAAATATCATTTGTAGGCAATACGTAACCGCCAGTCGCAGGATTTGCCGTCCCTGCACCGGTGCCAAAAAATACAGCATCAACCGGAACAGTTGTGCTAGTTATACTGGCAACCGGAACATCAAAAATCGCAATCCCGTCAGCATTAGCGCCTCCATTTCCCAGGACTCCGCCAGTGTTAAAATCTCCAAAACCGTCACCCGCAGTTGTGCCTGTATTGATAGTTTTCAGCCAATTTGCAGCAGAAATATCTGTAGTGGCGGCACCGTTAATTAGTTTGCCAGAACCCCCGACATAGGCAACTTGCCCCTTAGCAAGAGTACCTGAATTAATGCTAAAACCATAAGTTAAAGCAGCCCCGCTAACCCATCCGTTGGCGATCGCAGTTCCATTATTTGCCCACACCACCGTGTATGGAGTCGCTGTAAAGTCGATCGCCTCTGTAGCAATTACCTGCAAATATTCGTAAGGGCTATCTGTATTGGCTGGATTTGCCATGTAGCCCGAAATCACTAATTTTGCTGCCATAACACTTATTCCCCTAGTTTGCGATCGTTTTCACTCCCAAAAACAGATATTACGACGCTAAAGTTAAGGAAGAGTAACTGTTTATTTAAGTAACAGTTAATAAGTACCAATTAAAAATTATTTACGCGATTATTTGCCAAATTATAGCTACTCCAGCCAATCCCAACAATACAAGTGTCAGCCGATCGCCCCACCGCACCTCTAACGAAATATCCACTCTTCTGAGCTCTCGCTACTATCTGCACCTTCTGAACCAGCCACACGGCTCCAGTTTGGCTTATAAGTGGTGCCTGTGGCTATTTGCAGCATCCACCAATACAATTCACCGACGGGGCAGGGGTTTGAAGCCCTTACTCATGAAGGCAGATTGTGATCGGAACGGAGTTTAAATCTCCGTTCTTATCACTTCGCTGTCACAGGTCAACTGTCAA
>JAUBOH010000452.1:0-5114 GCA_036700145.1 Microcoleus occultus BM001215366 | reverse complement strand
GCGGTTTCCGTGTCGTGCGATCCAGACTGTTTGCGGCATGAGTTGGTTTGAGTTTTGCTTCTTGATGTAATATTATATCAAAGATGCTGAAGTTTATGAAGAAGGATCAAACAGAGATGGAGGATGAACTGCGATCGGAATATGATTTGAGGAGTTTGCGTGTAAGAAAGGTAGGATCTGGACGAAAGAGTTTTGGCGGTGTAAATATTCGTTTAGAACCGGATGTTGCAGAGATTTTTCCCGATTCTGAATCTGTGAATGAAGCTCTGGGGTTTTCGATGAGAATTACGAAAGAAAACGTGGTATCTGATAAATAAGCTTAAACTCGTTCTCGCCACTTTTCCAAGGATAAATTAATTAGGAACTCCAAAGGAGTAGATTCATTATTTTGCTTGCTTATCTCAGTTACATAGTGTTTTAATTCCCACGTTTGAACTTGCCAATCAGAAGCAGAATAACGGGAACCTACAGGCCAGTGACGAAGATAGGAATACTCATCTATTTTGCTAAGGGATAAAGCATCATTGGTCTTTCGGTTATAAATCGCCATTCTCCCAACCCTGTTACAGTTATCCCTCCAAGGGGAAACAGGTAGCCATAACATGAGTGCTGGTCTAATATAACCTTCCCCAGCTCTTCTATCTACACAAATCTGAGCACATAGTTTACTTTTACCTTTACCATAGCCAATGCTTGGAGAGCAAATTATTTCTTGCATACGGGTGTCAAATCTGAGAATCTTCTCCCGAATTCTCCAGATTACCTGCTGTTCGTCATCAATAAACTTCTTAAGTAGATTCCGAAACTCTCTGGGTGGATTCGGTATATTATCAGTGCTTTCTGTTTGCTGATATGTAATTTCTACTTGTGAAATCTGTGCATTATCGACATCTTTCAGTTGTAAATTTAAGTTATCCTCAGAAAGAACGATCGCAAATTGCAAAAACTGAAAAAATAGCCCGTGATACTTCCTGTCTGTAAAATTATCTCTGTGAAATTTTGGCGCAATTGCTATTAAGCGAACGGGTCGATCGTAATCAACGCGATCGGCAAAAGGTTTGTGTTCCAACAAAGCATCGTAATAACGGGTTAACTGCTGAACGACATATCTATCTTCGCCGTTTTTCAACTCCACCACAACTAACCGTTTATTCTCGTCCACCGCTATAATATCGCATCTTTGCTCGTTGACCGTGAATTGCCGCTTGATGATTGTCAAACCTAGCAAACTTTGCAAGTGAACTTCGACAAAATCCTCTAACGCTTCTTCATTTGCAAATTCCCACCCCAACCCTGTTTTCCTCAATGCGGCGCTGCTTAACATTTTGAAAATTCTTAAAGTCTTTAATTAATTTTACCACTAACGTTTGCAGTCCGCCGGGGGTTTAAACCCCACAGCGAGTAGCGAAAGTCCATTAAAATGGACTGAAGAAATTTTTTAACAGTTTTCTTTAACTCTGTTGTGCAAGCACTCCTATGCAAGAGGACTTTAGCTATTAGCCCGGGGTTTAAACCCCGGGCGGGCCAGACTTTAGCGATTAGCCCGGGGGTTTAAACGCCGATCGCCCTGACAGTTTGCCAGCCATCCCGCAACAAAACCGCCTGTAAATGCGATCGCTATAATAGTAAATATCCTTCGCATCCCGATCCTTCAATCCTTCAATCCTTCAATCTAAAATCTCTTGACAAATTCTCAAAATTATGCAAATTACCGATCGCGATCGCGCGTTTATTCGCTCTGCGGTAGAACAGCAACTGCAAGCATTTCAAAAAGACGATGCTGCTAAAGCTTTTGCCTTCGCCAGCCCCGGAATTCAGCAGCAGTTTCGCACAGCAGAAAACTTTATGCACATGGTAAAAATTGCCTATCAAGCTGTCTACCGTCCGCGATCGGTATTATTTGAAAGCCTCGCCACTGTAGAAGGAATTCCCGCTCAGCCCGTGCTGTTGCTCGACTCCGAAGGCATACCAGTCAGAGCAATTTATATCATGGAAAAACAGTTTGATAATAGTTGGCTAATCAATGGCTGTTATTTGGTTCCCATAGCAGAAGAATAAGTTATGCTTACTTTTATGATGAGCTTTTTTTGCTAACTCGCAGCATCTTATTTCCGCCTTTTTGAAACTCGTAGGGAGCCTCTTGAATTTCTACAGTAAAAATTCTCTTTTTCAATTCCGCAATCACCGGGTTTAAGCGCTCGGATTCCTCCCCGCTAAAACTCTGTAACAGCGGAAATACCCGCACTTCCTTGGCAACCCGACACATTTCTGTAATCGCTTCCAGATGAAATTCTTCCGAAAGCAGATGAGAATAAGCAAATAAGAAATGGCTGCACAAAGCTAAATCGAATTGGCCGTTCTCGAAAGGCAAAACAGGCAGCTCAGCAGTTGTGTAGCGACCTTGCTGGAAGCCTGATGGAAAATCTGCTAAAAATTCCTGCATCGCCTTCATCCGCACTTCGCCTAGCTGATACGGCGATTCAAAAGTGTTCCACAGGTAGCCGTCTACATTTGCCTTAACGCCGTCAATCACAGTTTGATATGTTTCTTGGATGCGATCGCCAATTTCCACCGCAGTAAACTGATAAACTGGATCGCAAGAAATTACCTTTCTACCTTGGCGAGTCATTTCGGCATTGAAACTCGCCGGGCCGCCGGCACAATCAAGAATTGCTAGCTTGAGGTCACTTGATGTCAAGCTAAACATTCCTATGTATTCATCCAAGCAGCGACCCCAGGGAATTACTTTATCCAATTTTAGTGACACTTGTCTTTGTCCCGCAGAGAGAATTATTTAATATTTTACATCAAATCAGGGCGGTTTTTTCCTATCCCTTTTCTTTGGCGGGTTGATTTGTATCCCGAGTTATGTATGAATAATTTTGGTCAAACAGGCTTTTAATACTGAGAACAGTTTGCTGGCTTTACATTTTCTTTACAAACAATGTACTGTATTGCCGCACAATTTTTATGATTCCACCTGTGGATTTTGCAGCGCAGCGAGGCTACACTGGACAGCAGGGAAAATAAACTAAAATCAATTAGCTTGCATTGCTCTCGTTCATTGGCAGGCTGCAACCAGGAAAGAAAGATGAAACATACCGTTCAAACCGCTACAAGTCTTAGTTTGTCAGCACTCCTGGTGCTATCGAGTTCGCTGCCGAGTATAGGTCAGTTGCCTGCCATCAGAACTCCTGCACCCAGTCCGAACCGGCCGAGAGTACCGCCTCCTCCTCCTGCCGGCTCCGCTTTACCCAGCGGCAATTTTGGTTCGCTAACACAAGAAGCAGCTTATACTTTAGGCCCGGGCGATCGCATTGCTTTAGATATCTTCGGCGTCCCTGAATTCAGCAAAGAATATCAAGTGTTAGTTGACGGTACGCTCAATTTGCCAATCATTCGCAGCGTCTCAATTCAAGGGCTGACACTGCAACAAGCCGCAAACGTGATTACCAAGCGATACGAACCCTTCATCAATGTTCCCGTTGTTACCGTGACTCTGATCCTCGCTCGCCCCCTAAATATAGGTGTTGCCGGTGAAGTTACTCGCCCGGGTTCCTACAAGATTAATCCCGTCAGAGAAGGAACCGGAGGAGGAGTAAAATTCCCGACTTTGATGGAAATGCTCCAACTTGCAAAAGGGGTGACATCCGCAGGAGATATGCGAAACATCCAAATTCGCCGTCCCCGCAGAGGCGGATCGGAGCAAGTTACTACTGTTGATTTGCAGGATTTTTTAGACACGGGAAATTTGCGTCAAGATATCACGATCCGAGATGGAGATACAATTTTTGTACCGACAGCAAGTGCTCTCAATACTCAAGAAGTCCGTCAAAGAGCCAGTGCTAATTTTTCCGCTGATATTACTAAACCAATTGGTGTGGTAATTGTCGGGGAAGTGAACCGGCCGGGGCCTTATACTGTATTTGCTTCGGATTTGCGATCGACCAACCAACAAACAGAGTTGAGTTTTGTATCTATCGACCAACAGCAAGGAGCCGTTGTGGGGCTACCAACGATCACAAGAGCACTCAAAATTGCTGGCGGTATCACTACAGAAGCTGACATTCGCCGCGTGCAAATCCGCCGCCGAGTCAGAGGCGGCAACGAACAAACTATCATGGTAAATCTGTGGGATTTGCTGCAAAAAGGCGACGCAACTCAAGATATTTTGCTGCAAGAAGGAGATAGCGTGATTATCCCGACCGCATCTATTGTAGACTTAACTGAAGTTGCCCAAATCGGAAGTACGAGTTTTTCGCCAAACGCGATTAGCATCAATATTGTGGGGGAAGTGATCAGGCCGGGAGCTTTGCTGGTTAAACCCAGTACCTCCCTGCACCAAGCTTTGCTGACTGCAGGCAGTTTCAATCAATTGCGGGCGAAAAAAGACAAGGTGGAACTGCTGCGTTTGAACGCCAACGGTACTGTTACTCGCCGCACCATCGATGTGGATTTTGCTCAAGGGTTGAATCCTAATAATAACCCAACTCTCCGCAACAACGATGTGATTCTGGTAGCGCGATCGGGCTATACTAGGGTAGCAGACAATATCAACAGTTTATTGCAGCCGATAACAGGAGTTACAGGTGTCATCAACACTGTTAGCGGCGTTTTTACTGGGTTTCAAACAACTATCAACGCTTTTCAGAACTTATTTTTGGGAGGAGATTTCGATCGGCGAAATCAACTCAGACAGCTTCGCGAACAACGTCAAGACAGACAACAGCAACGTGAAGACAGAGAGCTAAACAGAGAGCTACAACGTGAAGACAGACAGCGCCAAGCTGAAGACAGACAGCGCCAAGCTGAAGATAGGCTGCTGCAACTCGAAGACAGACGCTTGCAACTCCAAGACAGACAGCGGCAGATAAATGTTGAAAATCAGCAACTTCAAATTCAGCAGCAGCAACTTCTGCTCCAAAATCAGCAGCAGCAGCAGCAGCAGCAGCAGCAGCAAAATACGACAACTACTCCTTGATAGTTAAAAAAACATCACACCCAGAGCCCCGACTTCTTTTACGAAGTCGGGGCTCTAATATCAAGTCCGAGCGATAGCTTACAGCACTTCCGGATGTTATGAGGTACAATAGAATTGACTAAAAATAATATAC
>JAUBOH010000451.1:2726-5116 GCA_036700145.1 Microcoleus occultus BM001215366 | reverse complement strand
ACTTTGATCGGACTCTTGTCCCCCCGCAACGATTCGGGGGGCGCCAGGGCGATCTAGCCTTAATCGTTAAACAGCAGTCTGTGACTGGGTTTGACGTTAAGTTGACACGAAGAAAGGCAGTGCAGTTTCCCTACGACACTCGCGAGTCAAATCACTTTTGCGTCCAAGACTGCCGGAAACCAGCAAACATCGAAAAAAGGCAACAATTATGGCTAAATATACCAGAATTTTATCCATAGATGGAGGCGGAATTAGAGGGATTATCCCCGCGCAAGTTGGAATTAGCATTGAGTCAAAGCTGCAACAAAAAAGTGGCAACCCAGATGCGAGAATAGCTGACTATTTTGATTTAATTGCCGGCACAAGTGCGGGAGGAATTTTAACCTGCATCTATTTATTTCCCGATGCCGAAAATCCCAGCAGACCTCGGTGGTCTGCCCAAGACGCTGTTAATTTTTCGATCAAAAGCGGCCGCGATGTTTTTAAGAGTTCATTTTGGCAAAAACTCAAATCTCTAGACGGTTTGGTAGATGAAAAATATCCGAGCAATAGCTTAGAAAAATTCTTTTTGGAAAATTTTAGAGATTGCAAACTCAGCGCACTGCTGAAACCTTGTTTAATTTCCAGTTACGATGTGGAAAGGAGAAAAGCTCACTTTTTCAATCAAATAGATGCTAAAAAAGATCCAGCAGAAGAGTATTTTATCAGAGATATCGCCCGAGCCACATCGGCCGCTCCCTCTTACTTTGAAATTCCTAAAATCTACTCTTTGACAAAGGAATCCTACGCTTTAATTGACGGGGGAGTATTCGCAAACAATCCCGCACTTTGTGCCTATGCGGAAGTTAGAAATAAATTCAGAATTCCCGACAATCGCCCGGACAGAGGCCCCACAGCAAAAGATATGGTAATTTTATCGCTGGGGACGGGACAAGCTCAGAAAAAATTTCCCTACGAAGAAGTGAAAGATTGGGGTCAAGTTGAGTGGGTTGAGCCTTTGATTAATATCATGATGACGGGAGTTGCTGAAACGGTAAATTATCAAATTATCCAAATTTTTGATGCGATTGAAAGACCCAATCAATATTTGAGAATTAGTCCAGATTTAAGCCGCGAACCACCGCTACCGATTGATGATGCCTCGGAAGAGAAGATATCGGAACTGGTGAAAATTGGCAACGAGCAAGCGGAAAAATATAATGAACAGTTAGATAACTTCATTGACTTGTTGCTTGCCCAGTAGTCAGTCATATTGTAGGGTGGGTTGGCGCGGCGATTAACTTAATTCACCAATAAATAAATTTTAAACCGCGCCTAACCCACCAACCGCAGGGCAGACAGACAGAAAATATATGTTGACAAATGGTGCAATAATTGCTGTAAAATTGGCTAAATCTCTATTTAGCAATCCTTTGTCCTGTTTGTAATTAATCGCGAGCCGTCAGTAATTGGTTAAAAAATACCAAGAAAAGCGCGATCGACATTTAGATGAAACCTTCAATAACAGGTGGTTTCAGCGGTTTTTAGTGACCCTGTTCCTGGGCGGTCAAGTGCTGCTGCGCGTACTAATCGGCAAAGTTGACCGCCGCAAAATCATGGAACATTTAGTAACAGTAGGGCTGGATTCTTTGCGATCCGTGCTGCTAATCGCCTTTTTTGCCGGCATGATTTTTACCGTTCAATCCGCCAGAGAATTGATTCGGTATGGGGCGGTTGGGGCGGTGGGAGGTGCTTTTGCTGTGGCATTTTGCCGCGAATTAGCACCAGTTTTAACAGCGGGCGTGGTGGCGGGACAAGTAGGTTCGGCCTTTGCCGCAGAGATCGGAGAAATGCAGGTGACGGAACAAATAGATGCCCTGTATATGTTGAGAACAAATCCGGTAGATTATTTAGTAGTGCCGAGGGTAATAGCTTGCTGTGTCATGCTGCCGATTTTAACAATTTTTTCGGTAGCGGTGGGGATTTTGGGCGGGCTGTTTGTGGCGGTTTATTTTTACGAGTTGGAACCGTCGGTATTTTTGGAATCGGTGCGGACTTTTTTGGGGCCTTGGGATTTAGTAACTGTGGCGATTAAGAGTTTTATTTTTGGGTTGATAATTGCCCTTGTCGGTTGCGGTTGGGGGTTGACGACGGCGGGCGGAGGGAAAGGAGTAGGTCAAGCTGCAACGGCGGCGGTGGTGACTTCTTGGGTGTTTATTTTTATGGCGGATTTCTTTTTATCGCTGTTGATGTTTCACGAGTTGGGGATTACTAGAAGTTGATAGTCTTGGCTATTATAGCAGAAGTGATACACGTTATGTCCGGTCAATTACTCTTAAAGAAATGTTCGTAGTGAGGACTTTAGTCCTCTTGGATTTCAGGACTAAAGTCCTCACTACAAACCAAATGTC
>JAUBOH010000451.1:0-2626 GCA_036700145.1 Microcoleus occultus BM001215366 | reverse complement strand
ATGTCCGGTCAATTACTCTTAAAAAATGTTTGTAGTGCGGACTTTAGTCCTCTTGAATTTCAGGACTTTAGTCCTCACTACAAACCAATTTTATTGTGGCATATCAACTTGAGATTTTAGATTGGAGAAAGGAGGGCGATAAACTCGAATTGCTTTAATTGCCACTTTTCCGTCTGTTTCAGGAATGATTTCGAGGATGTGCTTGGAGTTGCTTAAATTCTGAGCCAATGTTGTAGGATACTCGCGACTTGAATCTGCAATTTGCGGCGCAACGTAGGAATCAACAAACATCGATCGCACTTCCCACGTAATCTCAAAGCCTTTTGGTGTTGGCTGTTTGGAATATTCATAGGAATTTTGCAGCCACCAGTTTTTCGGTTCGATGAGAACTCGCCCGGAGTTGGACACAAATAATTGCTCGTTTGTACCGCTGCCGTCATAACCTGTTTTAGAACCTATAACGTCAAATTTAAACTTGCTAGCGTCGCTGTTAATTTCCGTAATTACGACTTTCCAATCTTCGACGATTAGCGGTTTTTGATTTGATACTTGGATGATAGCTGGCCAGCCGACACCAACAGCAACGCTGGGTCTGGTGATGCTGTAAAGTTCAGGAAATTCTGAGGGTTTTTTGCCGTCTACGGTAATGCTACCAGAAGCGGCGCTGCCTTTGAAGGTGCGATCGGCGATCGCATCTATTCTATTGCCTTCAAACTCTAAAACCAACTTGCCATCTTGCCACTTAACATCGCTGCCCACTGTATAGGTTTTGACTAAATCCTGCTGCGGCGCTTGAGGAGAATTTGGGTTGTATCGCAAGTGCGGTTTGATCAAAGCAGCAAGCAGAAAATTTCCCCAATCGTTGAGGTGAATACTATCGCTCAATAGCTGTTGTGGCTGCAAGCGATTGTCTTTCAAATACCGCAGCCAAGGTTCCCGAATTTCGGCGATTTCGCAGCCGTATTTATCTGCCAATTCAGGCAGCCATTTAGTAGAATGAGTGTTGTGCCATTCGTATCTTTTGACTGAATTTGGATCGTCGCTTTTGCCTGTCGGCATCCAGTCGATGTGGTCTGAATGCAAGAGTATTTCGCTAGTAGTGCGGCGGCGGACATTGGCAATTATAGCTTCGTAATCTTCACCGCCTCCGTAGACGTGGAAAATTAGCAAATCGGGATAAAAAGGATACAAATCATGTTCGCTAGGGCGGATTAAAATCGGGGCTGCAAATCCTCCGATCGCCCGATTTTCAACAATCAAATCTGCATTGGGAAATCGCTGTTTCAAATCCTTCGCTACATCTTTCCACCAATCTTGCTCAGTGATGGATTGACCGTAAAACAGGATGCGTACTTGGCGGCGTTCTGTGGGAGTGCTGGCAGCAAGTAGCCCCATCGTCCTTTGAATCCTCGCTCCAAAATTAGCATTATTTGCAATAGGAGCGGGCGGGGGAAATGGCGTTTCGGCAGCTAGTTTTTTGAGGGACGGAACTAACAGAAAGCTGAGGCACAAAACCAGCAGCCACAAGTAGCGATAAATCTTTGATTTTCTGCTATTTTCGTGCTGTTTTGTCATTGTTTTATTTTGGCGTTCTGTAAAAACTACTCATAACTATCATGAGTAGCTGTAGGGTGCTTATTGCACCTTACGAGAGCTTTCGGTTGCAGGGCGGGCGCACCTGTGCGAGTAGCTGTAGTTTAGGCTGTATGGAAATATATTACCAAATTGAGGGGGACAAAAAGTGATATAATGCCAGCTAATTAATTGCACTCCGATCGATCGCACATCAAATGGATTACAAAACAGCCCGCAGTTTTCTGATCGACCAAGGAACCGCCCTCGAAACCAAGAAAAATCCCGACGCTTTCCTGATGCGTCTCAAACAAGGTCAGCCGCCCGTACCCGGACAGGTGACATCGATTTTATTAGCTTTAAAAATATTGTTTGAAGGGCTGCAAGAATCTCCAATGCTCGATCGGCAATTAATCTCGGCACTGCATTTACTCTCGGTAGAAAGTTTGCTGCAATTTGAAGCAGGAATCCGCAAAGGAGTTTCTTGGCCGCCGCTGCTGAAAGAAGACTTAACTCGAATTGCCATAGCCGTCAAGAATATCTTTTCCGGCGTCTGGCAATAATGAGCTCAGTCAACTCTCATGTTTAACAAGAGAATTGTCAAACTCTACTCGCGAAAGCTTTCCAGCGATGCCAAAAGAGCCGGCAGTCCCGCCAGCGAGGCAGATACCAAAGCCTCATCTTTGTAAACTGGCGATCGAACAGTGCGGCTACTCTCAGACGCAGAGGTGGTAGAGCCTCGCAGTTCCGAGTTTCCGGTTTCAACCCGCCCTAAATTTTTTGTTCTTCGCGTCAGCCCAAACATAGCAGTATCCTCCGTTTATCCTTAGATATGCGCCCGCCAAATTTCTCAGGGCTTGACTAAATACTTCTATTATCACTCATATCCGTAAAAGAGATGAAACGATGAAATAATTATTCACCATAGGCAGGGATCAAGTAAAACTATAGCCTTTCTCAGAAAGATGAGGTACTCATGGCCGCCGTGGCCGCCGTGGGCGCCGTGGCCGCCGTGGCCGCCGTGGCCGCCGTGGGCATACCTCACCACGCTTGA
>JAUBOH010000450.1:0-5127 GCA_036700145.1 Microcoleus occultus BM001215366 | reverse complement strand
ATAAGACCGATCCCCCCGGCGCCTTGAGGGCGGGCACTCTTGGCACCGCCCCTACAAAGGGGGGAACAAGAAGTTGTTCTTTCGTCCCCGCAACGATTCGGGGGATGCGAGGGGGATCTCTGGGGAATTAACAGTGTTAACCCAAGCGTATTGATTTATAGTCCTGGACGCATGGGAGTCCAGAAACCCGGTTTGAGCGACAAAAATACACAGGTTGCAACCAGCAGATTAGGTAAAAAACCCGGCTTCTTTGTCGGAGTGCGATCGCGAACTGTTTAGTCTGGTGCACGGCCCGGCGCATCAGCACCGGGAGGCCAGATTTAAATCAAAAATGTAGTTAAAGTAACTAAAAATTATTAAGTGCGGTTTATGAAAAGTAATTTAACTTTTGCTAACTAGATAAATCGTGATGAAAGTTTAACAATTGTAACTAAAGGAACATTTTTTAGCTGACAGAGCTAATACCGTAGAAAGATGTCTTTTTAGGCGGAAAGAGCGAGGATGAGTTGGTAATTATAAGGCAAGGGAAACCAGAAAAATGAATGCTTTATTCAACTGGATTTTCGCGCGATCGACTTGGTTGTCAAGTTTGAGCCGAGAAAAGCACTGATTATTTTTGCTTATGCCTTGGCCGCACTTGTTTCATAGTCTTTCACTGGCCAACTTTGCCGAACCCAAATCTGCTTAAACGACTGCTGCTACCTCAGTAATTGGTAATCGGTGAAAATCTCATCCGTCCCTGTTACCTGTTAGATATTCCGAGCAGTTGCTCTCAGGTTCTAAAAGTTTAATTTGGGATGTTGGCGAATTACCGTTACTGTAAAACTCTGGAGTGTTAAAAATGCTAAAACAAATGTGTTGGTTGCCCAGACTCGGAGGCAATGGAGAAAAGATATTGCACTTGCGTACCGAAGCGCGTCAAGCGTGGCGGCCTTATACAGCTTTTGGGCAGTTCGCTGCATCCGACTACCGGGAACCGGACGGTTCTAAGGGATGGGCAACATTTCAGAAGCTGAAAACTCAAGGGTGGAATTTAATATCGACTGAAGAAGGGCAGCAGTCGTATTTTGACCAGCAGAAAAGTGCTTGAGAAAGTAGAAACCGCAGCAAAAAAAGAAGAGGATTTCACCTCTTCTTTTTTTGTTTTGGACGCAGAAACGGGTTTTTTTACTCTATACTTTGTGGAAGCGGTAAGTTATATCAATTCCGGTTGCATCGGAATTAATATCACCCGAAATCAGGACACGGCAGTGCCGTGTCCCTACAAAAAATCACGGCGCAAGAAACGGCATCTTGAGTGTCCTCGCTTGTCATTCCGGCGCAGCCGGAATTGATATTAGGCGATCGCCCTTTCTCTCTCTTTTGTAGTTGCTAGCTTATCCAGCACCGGCTGGCGAGTTTTCAAATTAAACCGGTATCCGTGGGGGAGGATGTGCAACTTGGCCCCGCAAATCGCCAAAGCCTCATCCTTCAACAGTCCATCCATATTGTCGTGGAGTTTGTCCGACTCGTCGATGACAGTTACAGCGCTTTCGCCAATAACTTCAAACTCGTCACCGCTGACTAAAATAGCTGTATTTTCGTCAATACCAAATCCCAACACGGCCGGTTGCAGCAAGAGTGCCGAAACTAAGCGTCCCAGGCGGCCTCGCTGGGCGAAATGCTGGTCGATGACAACTCCCGGCAGGAAACCCATTCCCGGGCCCATTGCTACCACATCAACGCGGGGATTTGTCTCGGAGTCTCCTTCAATAATCATCATGTCTGGCATCATCGCCGCGCCGGCACTGGTGCCGCCAACGATCGCCCCTTCCGAGTAGCGTTTGTGCATAGCTGCGTCGAGTATGGTGTCTTTCAAGCAGCTAATAATCCGCGCTTGTTCTCCGCCGGTAAAGAATATACCAGTTGCTTGTTCGATCGCCTCTAAATAATCTGGATTGTTGGCATCTTCCGGTTTCTGGGTATCAACAACTCGCACATCTTCAGCGCCGAGTCGCTCAAACACTCGGATGTAATTATCTCCTACTTCTCCCGGCAGGCTTGTCGCAGCCGTCATCACTACAATGCGGGCTTTAGTGCCTCCGGCGCACCGCAAGAATTCCCGCAGAATTTTGCACTCCCCCTCTTTGTCTTCGGCGCCGCCAATAATTAACAACTTCCCCTGAGTTTCGCTGCTAGCCATACGATCTGCACTCTGTATTGATTATATTTCACTAAAACATAACATTTTTATTGTCGGAAACTACCAAAAGGTATAGATAGATACAAAATATCATCTGACTATGAGTTCTGGATGCACACAACTCAAGCGTTCTGGGGTTTGTTTGCTGTTCCCCTGACTGTAACGATGTTTTTGGTCAAAAAAGCCTAACCCCCCCCCTAACAGAATAGAGGAGGGGTCAAAGGATGAGTTGAAATTACAGTCTCGGACGCGCGCGGGGTCATCAAGTCGGTTTCTGACAGGAGTCTTCGCCGATCCTCCTTTTAGTTTCTCCTAGAAACCGGGTTTATGAGCGTCAGTCCTAAATTAGTCCGATCGCCCGTTAGTGCGATCGCTCGATCAAATTGCTCAATACTGTACGCGCCCGTTCTAAAGGTAGGTGTCTGGGTTTGCCGTTCCAGACAATCTGATATTCGTTGCTGTGTTGACCGTCGCCGTACCCAGAAATCAGCTTCAGGTGAAATGCTTCCTCAGCTAAGTGGTGAACTTGATCCCTGAGAGCAGTTTGTGCGATTTTCATAATTGGCTGCCTCTTAAATCCTTTTTCACAGTCATAAACAATTTAAGTAGGTGCTGTACCTCTCTAAAGTTATAGATTTTTTGATGAATGGGGAAGGAAGCAGTCATTAGTCATAAGTGCTTAGCCATAAGTGCTTAGTCATAAGTGCTTAGTCATCAGCCCTTAGTCAGATGTTGAAGGAAGAAGGAATATTTTCCCACTCTCCCCCTCTCCCGCAATGCTGAAGGCAGAATTGACCGGAGTATTTGTCTCAACTGAGTAGTGCAATATCTATGCCCGCAGGTAGTATCCCATGCACCGACAAGAGAGTTACCATAAAAAGTTAGCTAAAAGGAGGTAGAAAATGCTGCAAGAAAAAAGCACCGAGACAGCCCGCGTCAATGCTCGAAAGACCGATGTTTTTGATGTTTTCAACTTCAAACACTATATCGGGCCCAACCCTTATTTAGAAACAGCGGCTTTAGTTTTCGATTTTGCGGTGACGGGCGATCGCGAACCAGAGCCGATCGCACATTACCATGCAATTATTGGCGATCGCTATCCACAACTGCTGCACGAAACTTTCTCGAACCACGCCCAACTGTTCGGCCGTACCTGCTCAGAAGTAGCAAAACTCGACATGGGTTTGCACTTCCAACACTGGAACGTCAAGCCGTTTTCTCACTTCAACAGAATCAGCATAGAAGCACTTCATGCCCGCAGCGCCAGAGCCGTAGTTTACGCTGTTTGGGATTGGTTTGAAGCCATCAATCAAAATCAAGATTTCCCGTTGGAAGCACAAATGGGCGCGCTGCAAAATATGTTCCGCCAGTCTGTTTACGGAGGCCCGACAGTTTATTCGTTAATGCGATCGGCATCCCAAAAAGGCATTCCCACATTTTATTTGTGGGATGAAGGATTGATGCAATACGGTTACGGCAAAAAACTGGTGCGCGGCTCTGCAACAACCTTTGATTCCGACAGCCATTTAGACTCAGATTTTACCACGCGCAAAGACGATTGTAAAGCTTTTCTCGCTACATTAGGATTTCCAGTTCCCAAAGGTGATATTGTCTCCACAGAAAACGGAGCTCTGGCAGTTGCTAGAGAAATTGGCTACCCAGTTGCTGTCAAACCAGTAGTCGGTCATAAAGGAATTGGCGTCACAGCAGATGTCCGAGATGCTGAGGAATTGCAGTCGGCTTTTAAAAGAGCAGTGAAGGCAATTCCCGAAACAGAATCGGTGCGAGTAATTGTGGAAAACAGCATCAAAGGATCGGATTTTAGGCTGCTGTGCGTTGATGGCAAATTTGTTTCTGCAACTGAACGCCGACCCGCTTGGGTAACAGGTGATGGGGACTCAACAATTCGCGAATTGATCCGCCGTGAAAACCGCAAACCAGAACGTTTGGATACGCCTACTTCGGCGATGAGCAAAATTCAGTCCGACGAAGCGATGGAAATGTATATGGAAGAACAAGGGCTGTCATTGGATAGTGTCCTAGAGCGCGATCGCACTGTTTCTCTGCGAAAAGTCGCCAATCTTTCCGCAGGCGGCGTCAGCATCGACGCTACCCGCAGTGTTCACCCGGATAACATTGTTTTGGCTCAAGATATCGCCCTACATTTTCGGTTAACTTGTTTGGGGGTTGACGTGGTAACAGAAACTCTCGCCAAATCTTGGAAAACCGGCAATTTTGGGATTCTCGAAATCAATGCCGCGCCGGGAATTTTTATGCACCTAAACCCGGCTGTCGGAGAAGGAGTTGATGTGCCTTCGCATATTATCGAAACTTTCTTTGAATCGGGAAAAGCAGCTCGAATTCCGATTATTACTTTCAACCGAATTTCGGTACACGAACTGCAAGAAATAATTGACCACATTCTGTTGCAGCATCCCGATTGGACGATCGGTGCTGTTTGTCGTGCTGGACTTTTTGTCAACCGTTCGGAAAAAGTTTTGAATAAGAATTACAATCTTAACGTGCAAAGTTTGCTGCGGAATCCCAAGCTGGATTTGTTGATTGCTGAATATCCCGAAGATGTTTTGGAAGCTGAGGGGATGTTTTATCGGGGCAGCAATATGGTGGTGCTGGACAATCCGGGGGAAACTGAGATGATGTTGGTCAGAGAAAGCACTGATGAGGATACTGTTGTGGTGAGGGAAGGAAATAGTATTTCTATTCGCCGCCAGGGGTTGATCGAACAGTATACTCTGGGAGATGGGGAACCGTTTACGCGGGTTTATTTGAAGGAAATCGGCACTGTTTTGTAAGCAACTCTGGACACGGCAGTGCCGTTTCTTGCGCCCCAAAACGATCGCGCTCTCCCCTGGGATTTAACTATCACCCGATTAATTGTAGGGACACGGCACTGCCGTGTCCTGACTGTGGGTAATATTAATTCC
>JAUBOH010000449.1:0-5131 GCA_036700145.1 Microcoleus occultus BM001215366 | reverse complement strand
CCCCCTTACCAAGGGGGGGATGAAGGGGGGGTTCGAGTTGCTGTTGGTAGCGGTTTAGCAACTCCCGGATACACGTTAATTGCGCCAGCCAGCGATGCAGCTAATGTGTGGCATGAATTAGTCAAAGCTGGGGCTGTCCCGATGGGCGATCGAGTTTGGGAACAACTCCGAATAGAACAAGGACGCCCCGCCGTAGATTTTGAACTCACAGACGATTACAATCCCCTAGAAGCAAGACTTTTACACACAATTACCTATGACAAAGGCTGCTACATCGGTCAAGAAACAATTGCGCGATTGAACACCTACAAAGGAGTCAAACAGCAACTTTGGGGCGTGCGGTTGAACGGTGCGGTTGAACCCGGAACAGCAATTACAATCGGAGAGGAAAAAGTCGGCAAACTTACCAGTTTTACCGAAACCGAATCCGGCTTTTTCGGTCTTGCTTACATCCGCACCAAAGCGGGTGGCGAAGGACTGAAAGTCCAAGTAGGAGAGATTTCTGGGGAAGTAGTCAACGTGCCTTTCTTAAGCTTGTAGGTAAGTACAAATAAACCTTGATGTCTCACAGAATGTGTATTAATTCCGATGCTACCAGATTTGATATAACCTTCGGTTTGTAGTCAGGACTTTAGTCCTTCTTCAGAATTTTATGCGGACTAAAGTCCTCACTACAAACCAAACAAGTTAAATGATTACATATTCCTCGCTCAAAACAGCTTGAGTAACTTGCGGTTCCGGCTCTACGGGGTCGCTGTAATGAGCCTCAATGTATGCAATCAAATTTTCTCGATAGGCATTGAGATATGAGTCTAGCACTTCGATATCCTGCTTTTTTGTCGCGTAATGGGTATCTCTTCTAAATTGACCCGATTCCTTAACAAAAGCCATATCAACTTGCCATAAAGCTGCGTCACTCGGACGATATCCTAAGTCTACAATATCGTAGGCGACGAATCCTTGAGATTTCATAAAATGAATTATCTCATACATCTGAGCGAACAAACAAACTTCGACAATTACATATTCTGTCTGCTGCAAAATCTGAGTAGCCCCAGCTAAAACATCTAATTCCTGTCCGTCTACATCAACTTTTATTAAATACGGGCCTGGCAAGTTTCTTTCCCTGCATATTTCATCGAGCGTAATTGCCGGTATGTTTCTCAAATAAGGGTTTTGACTATCAGCATTGATACCTTCGGAAATCGAAGAGTGCAACATATCGGGACTGATGTTAAGGGTGAAAACTCCCGATTCTTTGGTCGCCGCAGCAATAATGTATTCGGCGCTTTTGAGATGGCGGCAAATTTTGGCGAGATAAGGTTCATTTTCGGCGATCGGCTCAATGAGCAAATGTCGCGCATCAGGGAAAGTTTCGTAAAGGTTGAAAGTTCCCAAGGCCGCACCGACATCAATCACAGTTTTCGGTTCACAACCTAAATTTTTGGCGATCAGGAGACTACCTGACATTGTGTTTCTGGGAATTTCTCTTTGTTGTTGGTTCATCATATTTCTCCAGATTTTAAAAATTTTTGTGAATCAAATCTTAATGGTTCGTAGTGAGGACTTTAGTCCTCATTTCGCCGATTGAGGACTGAAGTCCTCACTACAAACTATTGCTGGTTAGTAGCGAGGACTTTAGTCTTCATTTCGCCGATTTTTGCGATTTATTTTCGGGTTCGACAGATTGCAAAGCTTCGTCGAGAATTACCCGCGCCACCTCAGCTTTGCCCCTAGCATCTCGATAGCGGACGTTAGCTTGAGCGAAGTTTTTGAGAACCTTAAAACCGTCTTTGAGATTGGCAATTTCCTCGGCAGTCACAGCCTCATCTGTAAACAAAATGTCGATCGCCGCCCGGATTTTGAGTGCTTCTTCGCGGGATTCCATCACTTTCAATTTGAGACTTGCCAAATTGCTCAAAATCTGCACGGCTTCAGTAATCGCGTCCTCGCCGTCAGACGCAGCATCTTCGATATCCTTAACTTCCACAAACTGCTTGGGCCCAAATCCCTCTACGAGCTCCGTAGGCAGCTTGCCCTCATCCATGAGTTCCATCAGCCGATCCATCGCTTCTTCGCGGGCTTTCGCTGAATCTTTCCCTTTGACAGTTAAAATAATTTCGGGGCTTTGAGGAAGTGTATAGCGAACCATATTTTGACCACAAGTGTGCGACAACAATTGAATGATATTTTATCTTTATTCGATCGCCACTTGCAGCTATCAATCCGCTTCCTTACCAACCGCTTGCCAAAAGTTCACAGATATGCACTCAAAAGAAACGCTCAACCATGAAAGATAAATTTCTCAATTTGCTCAACTTCATTCTAGTAGCTGATGTGTTTTTCGTCTTGGCCAGCTTTGGGTGGTTTGCGATCGCCGTAGCTGGTCGATCGACCGGAGTGAATCTCGGTTTCGATTTGTGGTACAGTCTGTGGCAGCCCGTATTTAATCCCGCCCTCGGCATTCTCATGGGCGGTGCAATTGTCAGCGGCATCATCAACCAAATTTCTAAACGCCTCAATCCGAAGTGAAATCAATCTACAGGTAGAAGTTGTGTTTCAACTATTTAGTGTAACTTGAAATCAGTTCCTCTTCGAGTATCTGCAAGCTGGCGGGCGATCGCACTCAAAACCGCAAAATACCGCAACAATGGGAAAATTTAAAAATTGACACCTTTTACTACACAAATTAGAGTCCGGCATTACGAAATGGATGCTCTCGGTCACGTCAATAATGCTGTTTACCAGCATTATTTAGAACACGCGGCGATCGAACATTTGGAACACTTGGGATTTACACTCGATCGCTACCGGGAATTAGGCGGAGTTTTTGTAATGCGCCGGATCGAGATTGACTATTTGCGATCTGCCGCCTCGGGCGATCGACTGGAAATATCAACTTGGATCGAACAAATGCGCGGGCCGCGTGCCGTCCGCCGCTACGAAATTCGCTTAGCTGGAAATGACGAAATATTGTTAAAAGCAGAGGCGCTTTGGGTTTGGGTTGAAGTTACCACCATGCGGCCGCGAGCAATTCCCAAACAAATAATTGATATTTTTGAAGCGCAACTTCAAGCATTACCAACATAGGAAAAAATTAACTATTATATTGGTCAAATAATGTAAAAACCTCTTAGTTTGTAGTGAGGACTTTAGTCCTTCATTCCCGTTTGTAGAAGTACAAAAAGTAGATTGTCGCCGGGGCCGCAAATCCCGATCGCAAAAAGTCGGATTGCCCGCCTGCCAGTTTGGATGCCGCAGAGGTACGATGGAATATAGGGAGGAATGCCAAGCCCGCGAAGGTTAAGCTTGGCGACAATACCCACAGGAAGGAAAAAATGACACTTAACTTGCGGCGACCGATTTTAATAGGCGGAATAGGACTTTCAGCAGCGCTGTGGCTGCTAGAAACTCTACAGCATTCGGGTTCAGAAATGGGCGAAACGGCACTCATCGGCTTGGCGGCTGCCGGTGCGGGGTATTGGTGGTGGAAACAGCAATCCCCCAAACTAGAACTAGCACTCCCGCAACCCCGGGCGAACCGGGAAGCAGCCGAAAAAGCGATCGCGACTGCCGAAGCCGCAATTAATTTGCTAGCTTCAGAAGCTCAAAACTCCGCAGATCCGGCGAATCTAACAGCAAAGCTCGATCGGCTCCGAACCGAATTAGACCGACAAGATTTGCGGATTACCGTCACAGGTGGCAAAGCTGTCGGCAAAACTGCCTTAATTCAAGTTTTAAATTCTAATTGGGCATCCCAACACCCACAAAAGCTGAGTTTCCCAGAAACAGCACCGCTGTTTGCCAATACCACAAATGCCGATGCCAAAATCGGCGGTGATTTAGTGCTGTTTGTGACAGCGGGCGACATCACGGATTCCGAATTTCAAACATTATCTCAGCTAGCGTCCGCAGGTCAGCGCGTGCTGTTAGTCTGGAACAAACAAGACCAATATTTGCCACAACAGCAGTCGCAAATTTTGAACTCTTTGCAGCAAAGAATGCAAGGAATTTTGGGGACAGAAGATATAATTGCGATCGCCGCTTCCCCGAATTCGATTAAAGTGCGGCAGCACCAAGCTGACGGCACATTTGTAGAACGGATCGAAAATCAAGTTTCTCAACTCGACGCGCTGGCGGCAAGATTGACTGAAATCTTAACGGAAGAACGGCAGCAGTTGGTCTGGGCGAGTGCAGTGCGCGAGGCTGCAAGTATCAAATTAGAGGCAAAAACCTTATTAAATGGTGTCAGGCGCGATCGGGCAATGCCAATTATCGAACAATATCAGTACATCGCCGCCGCCGCCGTCTTTGCTAACCCAGTTCCCGCTTTAGACTTGTTAGCCACAACCGCCATCAGCACCCAACTCGTCATCGACCTCGGCGCTATCTACCAGCAACAGTTTTCCCTAGATCAAGCTAAGACAGTAGCCGGAACATTGGCAACTCAAATGTTCAAATTGGGATTAGTAGAACTCTCTACTCAAACTATTACTGGACTGCTGAAAAGCAATGCCGTCACCTATGTAGCAGGAGGCGCGGTGCAGGGAATTAGTGCAGCATATTTTACCAGAATAGCTGGACTGAGTTTAATCGAATATTTCCAAAGTCGAGAACTGGAAAATGCTCCAACAAGCATCTTAAATATCGACCAGTTGACTAAAACTTTGCAAGCAGTATTTATGCAAAATCAGCAAGTTTCCTTCTTGCAAGCTTTCATCAACCAAGTAGCGAGTCGTCTCGCACCTCAGATATCTCAGTCCGAGGCAGTAAATTCAGCGGCTAATTAAAATTAGTCCAGCATCCGATCTTAAATTCGGTCGATTATCGCCCATGATATCCATAGGGACACGGCACTGCCGTGTCCTACCCGCAGCCCATTCAGAAACCGTAGGGACACGGCACTGCCGTGTCCTAGCCGCAGCCCATTCAGAAACCGTAGGGACATGGCACTGCCTTTCGGAGTGTCAACTTAACATCAAACCGACAGTCCGACAGGGGTTGAAACCCCTGCCTCAAAGCTAAAGTCCACAGCGAGGAGGACTGATAAGAAAAATTTAAAATTCATTAGTCCTCCTCGCTGTGGACTTTAGCTATAAGACCCGTGGAATTCATTCCCTGGCGGACTCGC
>JAUBOH010000448.1:0-5166 GCA_036700145.1 Microcoleus occultus BM001215366 | reverse complement strand
ATTTTCAAGCCGGTTCGCGGGATACCGCAGCAGTTAGCGCCCCAGCGGCGGTTGAGTCTTCGCCGACATTTGCCGAAGTGGCGCAAGTCCACCGGGTGCATATTTGCAATATTCTCGATCGTAGACAGCAAGTAGCCAAGGCTAAAGGCGATGACAGACTGCTGCGCTTGCTAGAAATTGAGTGGAAGCAGATGGCCTGTTAGGAAAAATGATCGGAAAGTCGAATATTTGTCAATAGGGGGAAGTTGAGAACAGTTCAATTTCCCCTTTTTGATGCTGTGGGCGATCGAATTTGCTGTCTCAAAGCGATTTCAATCGTCGGGATTTTGGGCGAGCCGATCTTTTTTAATGCGATCGCTCTCCTCAACACTCTTTTGGGTACGATTAGCTTTAACGATTAACTCTATAGCTTGAGTAATCATCCAGGGCATAACATCGAGGATGGGTTTACCAGATCGCACATCGATATTTCCCTTCACACCAATGATGACTGCTTGCAGGATAAATGCAGTTGCTATAACTCGCCCCACCAACTTTTGACGATTGTCTTGACTGTTTTCGCTTTTTGTAATCCGGTTAAACATATTTTGTGTATCTCTGAACGTCATGATTCAGTGATACTGAAGTGTAGAGGTCGAAATGTAGGCAGTTCAGTTCAGATATTAAATTCCCTGTTCTGATATCTTGCTAAATCCGCCATCAAGTCCGAAATGTTTTTAGTCCACTTAAGTGGACTTTCGCTATTAGCCAGGGGTTTAAACCCCTGGCGGACTTTTGGGCTGGCGAGCGATCGGGCGATCGGTTAAAGTATTGATATCTGCAATGGTATAGAGCTACTACCGATGAAGGAAACCCGCAAACGTGGTATTCGGGCAACGGAAGAAGGACGAAAAAAACTCACAACAGCCAAAGCTGCTAAACGCAACCATAACGGCAAAGTTTGGACTTATTTGGACATCGCCACAGCAGCAGAAGTGAACGAAACAACCGTTAAGCGGTTTTTCCGGGGAGATGGGGTAGATAGAGAGTCTGCAATTTCGACTTGCAAAGCTTTGGGTTTGGAAGTAACAGATATAGTCGATGCAAACGAGTTAAATCCACCCACATCAACACCCAAACCAACAGAAATCAAGTGGCGCGATATCTGCAACAAAGTTTTAGCAACACAACAACTCCGCCGCCAAGCAACAGCACAACAATATGAATTAAATATTTACGTTCCCTTGGGATTAATGGAACGTCCCAAAACACCAAACCCCAGACCAAACCGCACTGGGGAAGAGTCGCAACCGCAGAAAGAACCAGAACTGCAAATCGTCCAAACTTATAAAGATGATGCTTTTTTCCAGAAAGTTATTGCCGAAAATAACACAGAAAAACGCACGCATATCGCGATTATTGGCGAACCAGGTGCGGGGAAAACTACGCTGTTAGGAAAACTGGCGGAATATTTGCCAAAAAATTCCCCGGATTTTCCGATTTGTATTCGACTGGCAGATTTACAGGGAAGCACAATAAAAGATTATTTAGTCAATAATTGGCTAGAAAAAGCGGTGGAACATATAGAATCTGTTCCCCAGAGTGTCACTCCAGAAATTAGAGAATCTCTTAAACAACTGTTCCGTCAAGGTAAGGTGTGGTTGCTGTTGGATGGCGTAGATGAAATGGCGGCGGAATCGCCTGTGTTGGCATTGGCGAAAATTCGCGATCGACTGACAGACTGGGTGGGTAAGGCGCGGGTAGTGTTAACTTGCCGTTTGAATGTTTGGGATGCGGCGATTAGCAATACCCTGACGGATTTTGATACTTATAAAACATTGGAATTTGAACCGGATGATGTTGATAAATTTATTTGTCAGTGGTTTGAGCAAGCGAGTCAGGATGAGAAACGGCGCAATTCTGGCAATGAAACTTTTTGGCTGGAACAGGGAAAGCGCTTGCAGCAAGAATTAAAAGAACAGGGAAAAGATAACATTAGGAGAATGGTACGGAATCCTCTGCGCTTGTCGATGTTGTGTCAGTCTTGGTGCGTACCCGAACCGGATTTGCCCGAAACGAAGGCGGCACTTTACGCGCAGTTTACCACTTATTTTTTTGAGTGGAAACAAGAGGAATTTCAGAAGAAGCATCAGCGAGTATTAAAAGAGACGGAAAAAAAACAGATTAAACAAGCTTTGGAAAAGTTGGCTTTAGCGGCAATGGAAAGCGTTAATCGGTTTCGGATCGAGCAAGAATTTGCCATTGAACAGATGGAGGAAGAGTGGTTTGATTTAGCAGATGAATTGGGATGGTTGGTTTTAGTTGACAGGGATACCCGCACGAAAAAGCCGGTTTACGCTTTCTTCCATCCGACGTTTGAGGAATATTTCGCTGCTTGTGCAATTGAGGATTGGGATTCTTTCTTACCCAGCAAACACAAAGATAGACCTGTTAAAGATCAAGATAATCCAAAGCAATATAAGCCATACCGCATTTTTGAGCCGCAATGGAAACAGGTGATTTTGTTGTGGTTGGGACTGGAAAAAAATCAAGATTTTAAAAATGAGAAAGATGAGTTCATAAAAACCTTATTAGAGTTTCAAGATGGATGCCAAAACCTTTACGGTTCTAAAGCATACTTCCTCGCTATATATGGAATTGAAGAGTTTCCCAACTGTATTTATACAGATAGGATACGCACTGTTATGAAAAGCAAAGACATCGATGAAATTGATGATGTAACAGTGCAAAATAAATTCGCTGTTAGTATTGCTAGCTCAGCATTAGTATTAAATAATTATGATTTAATGACAAAAACGTTTTTGAATATTCATGTATTTTTATCTAGATTGCTCAAAAATCTAGAATTTAATTCAACTAAATTAACAATGCCAAGACTAATAGAGTTAAGTAAAATTAGTAATTTAAATAATTTACTTCGCGAACAACAAGATGTTATGGAAACAAGTAGAAATTTATCTAGTTTATCTTTGAGTGAATTATTTGATTGCCTGGGTTCTAACGAGAATATATGGATTCGCAGAGAGAGTTTGAGAATTATTTTGGAATTAGTTTCTCAAAATATTACAAAAGTTACGGCTGATATATGCAATTTTTTACACAAAAATTCTTATAAAGAAATTGAGATTTTTTTAGCTTGGTTGTTAGAGGATATCGAACTTAATAATGTAGAAAACATAAAGGTTATAGTTAGAATTATCATGACTATCAATGACGATTGTATTCGCTTTATAGGATTTGATAAAATAAAAAATATAGTTGATAGCGCCCTGCTTCAAAAAGTAGTTTATTATTTAATAACGATAGCCCAATCTCAACTTCAAATAGATTCAAATTTAAATGATTATTGCTACAAAATCTGCCTACACTGCGCTCAAAATCTGTCCTACCCCGACTTCTATCAAGCTTGGCATCAAGACACCCTTACCAACTCCGCAACAGCAAGATCCAACTTAATAAACTTACCCCAACTCCTTGCCGAAGCGATTAACGATAGACCCGATTTATGCAACAAAGTAAAGCTAATTTGCATCGATAGTGACAAATTCGGTAATCCCGAAAATCCCGCTACAAAAATTTATAATGAAATGCGCTTACAAGGTTGTGACAAAAGTGAAGATGGCAAACCAAAAACAATGGCAGAACTACAAGATTACTGGGATGAATTAAGGATAGAAAGCGAAATTCCTCTGTTTTTCATCTGCTACGATTCCACAGCACTCTCAGCCACACCCACAGGATTTAGCGATTCATTTCTGAAAGCTTTAAGCAAATTCGATCGCGCGATTTGTGTGGTGTGCGAACCAGGGGATATTCCTTTGCAAACTTTTTCACCCCAACAACAAGACTTGGTAGCAGCTATTGTACAATGGATTGAAAAAGTAATAACCGAAAATTGATGTGAAAAAAATAGAAGAAATTCGCGATCAACTCCAAGCTGGTCAATTTGAATTTAGCCGCCATGCTTTTAGGCGTACTGTAGAACGAAATATCAGCGAACAGGAAATTAGAGAAGTCGGTGAAAATGTTATAATCATTGAAGATTACCCAGAAGATAAATATTCGCCAAGCTGCTTACTCTTAGGATTCACTCGATCGGGCAAAGTCCTGCACATCCAAGTTTCACGCCAACAATCAGAAACATCCAAAATTATTACTATTTATGAGCCAGAACCCGATCGATGGATTGACTATTCACAACGGAGGTAACAATGTTTCAATGTCATGTTTGCAGTGCAACCGAATCTCATACAGAAAAAGTCAACGAAGTTTTCCAAATCAATGGAAAATTCTATCTAGTCGAACAAATTCCCGCTCAAGTATGTTCCAGGTGCGGTGAAGTTACATTTAACCGCGAAACAACAGAGCGAATCAGACAAATGTTACATGGAGAATCACAACCTGTGAAATCTATTAATGTTGATGTATTTGCCTACCAATAGCAAGAAATTCATCAATCTCGATCGCCCTGGGAAGTAACAACTTCGCTGCCAGATGCGATACGATAAAAGTAATAGACTGAGGAACTAACAATGCTAAATTAAACCGCCTACGATCGAGCCAGTAAAAACTTTGAGCAAACTTCTGAATTAAAGCAAGAACTATGACACTTACAAAGACCGAATATAAATATATAGAACTCAATGAAAACAATGTTCCCATCATAGCCGGAACTACGATGAAAGTCGTTGAATTAGTCGAAGCCCAGATAGCTTATGGTTGGAGTCCAGCAGAATTACACCTCAATCATCGCTACTTAACTATGAGCCAAATTCTTTCAGCCTTAGCTTATTATTGGGATCGCAAACAAGAACTCGATGCCGAAATCAAGCGACGAGAAGAGTATGTTAAACAGGCAGAAATTGAAGCTGGCGAATCTCCTTTTGCTGCTAGACTACGTGATCAAGAGCTATTGCCTTTGTAGCTTCCCTTACATTCAACCCTTGACACAAACAACCTGCTTCAGAGTCGCCACAACCTCCACCAAATCCGACTGCTGACTCATCACCTCCTCGATCGGCTTATAAGCCCCCGGAATTTCATCTAAAAACTCCGCATCTTTGCGGCACTCAACCCCCTCAGTTTGCTTCACAAAATCATCCAGAGTAAACACATTCTTCGCCTTGCTGCGAGACATCAACCGTCCCGCACCGTGAGAACAAGAAC
>JAUBOH010000447.1:0-5175 GCA_036700145.1 Microcoleus occultus BM001215366 | reverse complement strand
TGAGAATTAAATAACTTGCATTTTTTGTAGGTTGGGTTGAGGAACGAAACCCAACAATCAAGCGTGACGCCCAAGTTTCGTTCCTCAACCCAACCTACGGAAGTTATTTAATCCACGATCCTAAGACAACTGGCGAGTACCTCACGAAAGTTGAGAACCGAAGAAAGCTGTTTTTTTCCTGCTTCCTGATTCTTTCTTGCTTCTTACTTTTTGCTGATTCCTGATTCCTGATTCCTGATTCCTTCAACCTCCCGATGACCAACTACCGATGATTGATTACCGATGACTAATTTTTTAAGAGTGGTTCTTGATAAAGCGGCACAGTAAAAGTAACAGTCGATCCGAGTCCTTCCCCCATACTGTAAAAATTTACTGTACCCCCCATTGCTTCTACCAGTTTTTGAGAAATAGCCAATCCTAAACCGGTGCCGCCGTATTGCCTGGTACGAGCGCCGTCCACCTGAAAAAATGACTCAAATAATTTATCTTGCTTGTCGAGAGAAACCCCAATGCCAGTATCAGCAACTCGGATTTTCACCGTTCCTGGGAACTGCTGGTTGCGAACTGTCACCTTTTTCTTAATAACTTCGGCACTGATGCGAATTCCCCCTTCCCCGGTAAATTTAATCGCATTGCCCGTGAGGTTTAACATTACCTGAAGCAGGCGTTGGTAGTTGCCGTACAAAATAATCTCGTCCTCGACAGGGGGTTTTTGGATTTGAAATTGCAATCGCTTTTGCTGCACTTGAGCCCGCGTAAAATTTTCAACTTGCTGCAACAGTTCGCCGAGTTTGACGGGAGCGAGATCTAAGTGCATTTTGCCAGCTTCGATTTTAGCGACATCTAAAATATCGTTAATCACATTGAACAAGTGTACTGCCGATCGGTAAGCTTCTTCGATAAATTGGTGCGCTTCTTCGGGGTCATCTGCCATGCCGTCGAGAAGCAGTTTGAGGAAGCCGAGGATGCCGTTGAGGGGGGTGCGGAGTTCGTGGGAAGTATTGGCAAGAAATTGACTTTTAAGTTGGGAAAGAGCTACGGCTTCGGCGCGGGCTTCTTCTAATTCTTGGTAAAGTGTAGCGTGGGCGATCGCGCTGCCGACTTGAGCGACTAACTCGCGGGCGAATTCGAGCTCGACTGGACTCCATTTCGGGGAACTGCCGCAGCGGTGCAAACTTATCAGGGCATTGGGTTGGTCTTCGTAGGAGGTAGCTGCTACGAGCACGGAATGGCGATCGAAGGGATCGGCGGCGGGGGAGGCGTAATCGACTGCTACTGGTTTTAAGGTGGCTAAAGTTTGAATCCACCCTGGCTGTTCGGCGGCGCGCAGTTCTAATCCCAGCATAGAAGAGTGAGGTTCTTGGCGATATTCAGCTACTACTTTAAAAGTTTTCGATTGGAGATTTTCGATTCGATCTGGTTCAAGCGGGGGCGAGCGATCGCTGGCTGTTGACTGTTGTAATTCGGCTGCTGGGGCGGTCGAATTTGGCTGATTTTCCGGGGCCAGGAATGGGGAGGATTCGAGATTTTTGCTGTCTTTTTTGTAGGAACAGATGATGCAGCGGCTCGCGTTCAAGACTTGACCCAAACTGTTAGCTGTTTGCTGCCAAATTGTCTCTAGGTCGAGGGTTCTGTGCAGGTTTTGAGCGATTTGGGAGATGATTTTGCGGTCGATTTCCCAGTTGGGAGGGAGCGATCGACCGATGCGACTCGCGGGAAGCAGCATTTGTTGGCGGGCGTTCGAGGCGGATGGCAAAGCTCGATCGGGCATGAATTCTGGGGAATTTGGCGGCCGGGATGCGGGTTTGTCGGACAGCAACCTTCCCATAACTAAGACTTTTGTGGCTTTCCCGTTTGAGTCGATCGCGGGAGTGAGTGTCAAATCGAACAGAAAATATTGTCTGGCGTGGCAAAATGGATAGCTGAACCGTTGTGGTACGAGGGTTTCGATCGTCTGTCGCAGCCGATCGAGATAAGGGGCTGGGGGGATGGGTTGCAGGGTTTCGCTGAGGGGGCGATCCTCTTCGAGGGCTTCGCTAACGACTATTTGTTCTGCTGTGAGGTTGTACTGCTCGGCTTTTTGCCAGTAAAAAGATAGATATTGACCCCTTGCGTCTTGGGTAAATACTAATTCTGCCCCTAACTCTTGAAAAAAGGCTGTAGAGGCGAGGCTCGATCGCCGGAAATCTGTGTTAGAGTCCATCAGAGTTGGGGATGAAAGTAGTTCTGATTTTTGAGTGTTGAGTTTTTTCTTCAAAACTCGCTTCCTCAAAATTGTTTTGGGCTTCGACCGTTAAGTTGTGAGTTATTAATCAACTGAACTCAACTCAAAACTCAAAACTATTTGTTGTCAGCCGTTTTGGGTTATTTTAAAATAAAAATTAAGATTTAGGAATTAGGAATCTGCACGCTATTAACGATCTAGTTTAAAAATTACGCCAAAATTTTAGGTGCAGAACAACTCTTGTCGGGGACTGGCGAGGGCGGGGGCGTTGCTGTCACCTTAAAGAGTTCCGAGGTTCTGAGGATCGCCCGAAGAGAGTTCGCCCACAACCTGTAGCTTTCGCGGATCTATCAGCAGGATCTCTCTTCGGGCGATCGCTATTTCACAGCCTGCTGATTTGCGCGCGCCTCCTCCGGCTCGATCGCCTCAGTCGTTCCACTCGCCGCGGGGCGGGACTGGGGGGTTGCGGCGCAAACTCATAGCCTGATCGTCTTCGCGGCGCTCGCCTCTGAGCCACTGCTTGATTGCTGTTTCAATGACTTTGCTGGGGTCATTCGTCAAGTGCTTAATTTGGTCTAGCAGTTCAGAATCAATATGGATGGACAGTTCCACTTTTTCTGACGAACTGTGGGAGGGTATACTTGAGTCGCTCATAGTTAAAAAATCCTAGTTTTAATTCTTAAGTTTCAATTCCTTCTAGGAATTTACGCCTTTTTGTTTTGAAGGAAGTGTTTTGAAGGAAGTGATGCCTTATCCCTAGTAGAGATTCACAGCGGATCAAAACCTGTATTGTTTACACCCTTACCGTCCCGCTTCCGTCATTTGAGCAAATTATCTGCTTCTTGTCAAGCGCCTGCAACTTCTAACCAATATTTTTTAGTTTGCGATCGCCCGCCGGTTGAGCAACCTGACTGAACTGGAGGTTTGAGGATGGATGGCGATCGGCAGCACCCCCAACCGTTCAACAGCTTTTTGTACAATCACAGAGAGAAAAGTTTTTTCCAACAAAAGCCTTTTGGCTGGAGTTAGCTCATAAACATAGCATAAATACAATGGCTCTGTCAACCCACAGCCGAGAAAAAATTAAATTCTATTTAAGTCTCTAAATGACTATAAATGATTGTAGATTGAATGAAGTTTTATAATACAAAAGTCAATCTTTTGCCGATAGGTTTTATGACTAACGTCCCTGTATCTCGCATTCGCAATTTTTCGATTATTGCTCACATCGACCACGGAAAATCGACTTTGGCCGATCGGCTGTTGCAGGCGACTGGGACAGTCCAAGCACGGGAGATGAAGGAACAGTTTTTAGACAGCATGGATCTCGAACGCGAACGCGGCATCACGATTAAGCTGCAAGCCGCTCGGATGAATTACACTGCCAAGGACGGTCAGGAGTACGTGCTGAATCTGATCGACACTCCCGGACACGTAGACTTCTCCTACGAGGTGTCGCGATCGCTCGCTGCTTGTGAAGGGGCGCTGCTGGTGGTTGACGCTTCTCAAGGTGTGGAAGCACAAACCTTAGCCAATGTCTACCTTGCTCTGGCAAATGATTTAGAAATTATTACAGTTTTAAATAAAATTGACCTACCGGGGGCGGAACCAGAACGGGTAAAAGGGGAAATTGAAGAAATTGTCGGCCTCGACTGTAGCGGGGCGATTCTGGCTTCTGCGAAGGAAGGTATCGGTATTGATGATATTTTGGAGGCGATCGTCGAAAAAGTGCCGCCGCCGCAGGATACTGTCGATAAACCGCTGAGGGCGCTCATTTTTGATAGTTATTACGATGCTTATCGGGGGGTAATTGTTTATTTCCGGGTGATGGACGGTAGTGTCAAAAAGGGCGATCGGGTTTTATTGATGGTTTCGGGTAAGGAATATGTCATCGATGAATTGGGAATACTTTCACCCACTCAAATTCCAGTAGATGAACTGCACGCGGGAGAAGTTGGTTATCTGGGCGCATCAATTAAGGCAGTAGCTGATGCTCGCGTCGGAGATACGATTACTTTGGTCAAAAAGCCTGCATCGGAGCCTTGGCCTGGTTATGCTGAAGCGACACCGATGGTTTATTGTGGCTTGTTCCCGATCGATGCTGACCAATTTCCCGATTTGCGGGAAGCTTTGGAAAAACTCGAACTCAACGATGCAGCGCTTTCTTACGAACCAGAAACTTCGAGTGCGATGGGATTTGGTTTCCGTTGCGGTTTCTTGGGTTTGCTGCACATGGAAATTGTGCAAGAAAGACTGGAAAGAGAATACAATTTGAATTTGATTGTGACGGCTCCTTCGGTGGTTTATCAAGTCACCACAATTAAAGGAGAAGTTTTAACAATTGACAATCCCAGCCACTTGCCAGACCCTCAGTATCGCGATAAAATTGAGGAGCCTTACGTGCAAGTGGAAATGTTATCCCCGGAAGCTTATGTGGGGACGCTGATGGAATTGTCTCAGAATCGGCGGGGCGTTTTTAAGGATATGAAGTATCTCAGTCAAGGGCGGACGACGCTGATTTACGACTTGCCTTTGGCGGAGGTGGTGACTGACTTTTTCGATCAGATGAAATCGCGATCGCGCGGTTATGCGAGCATGGAGTATCACCTAATTGGTTATCGCGAAAATCCGCTGGTGAAATTGGACATTTTAATTAATGGCGAGCCGGTTGATGCTTTGGCGATGATCGTGCACCGCGATAAGGCTTATAATGTGGGCCGCGGCTTGACTGAAAAACTGAAGGAATTGATTCCCCGCCACCAATTTAAGGTGCCGATTCAAGCGACTATTGGCGCGAAAGTAATTGCTTCGGAACACATTCCGGCTTTGCGGAAAGATGTGTTGGCGAAGTGTTACGGCGGCGATATTTCGCGGAAGAAAAAGCTGTTGCAAAAGCAGGCGAAGGGTAAGAAGCGGATGAAGTCTGTGGGTACTGTGGATGTGCCGCAGGA
>JAUBOH010000446.1:0-5195 GCA_036700145.1 Microcoleus occultus BM001215366 | reverse complement strand
AGGACTTTAGTCCTCATATTTTTATGAGGACTAAAGTCCTCACTACAAACTTAATGATAATTATTTATTACTTGTCGATTTTAGCAATATAAGTTAAGAAGTACGTGCTAAAATTAAGACAGCAATTTTTTAAATTAAAATTATGCAGTCAACTACAGAAACCCCAATGGGAAAAGTTACAACAACGCTAGCAATCCAAAATCTGATAGATCAGGCTGATGCCGAACGGGGAATGATTCCGATCGAGCAAATCAGGTCTGTAACGTTGGAAAATGTTTTAGTGGATACGGGCGCGACTACTTTGTGTTTGCCGAAAGATGTCATTGCTAGACTTGGTTTGAGAATTCTCAAGCAAGTAGTTGTGGAAACAGCAACGGGGATTAGTGAGGCGAGGATTTTTCAAGATGCCAAGATTTCTCTGTGCGGGCGGGAAGGCACTTTTGAGTGTTTGGAATTGCCAGAGGGGAAAACTCCGCTTTTAGGCGTGATTCCGATGGAAGCGCTGGGAATTGAAGTGGATTTGAAAAATCAAAGATTGAAAGTTTTGCCCGACGGCCCGACGGAAACTTATTTGACGATTCTTTGATGTTAATCTCAAGGTCGGGGAAGTAAACATTATGCAGTCTACTGTGCAAACAGCAGCGGGCATTAAAACTGAACCCTCAACTGTCAACTGTCAACTGTCAACTGTCAACTGTTTAAGATTCTTTGATATTCTTGAGTTTGGATGCCAGCTATTCGATCGGCAGCGCTAAGATGGTTAAGCACTGTTTTGCACTACTCTCATGTCCCAACGCGCCAAGACCTCACACAGCAAGCCTTGTGCATCCCACAACGGGCATAATGTGACGACTTCTAACTCCAACAGCCAAAATACGATTCGGATTCGCGGTGCGAGACAGCACAACCTCAAGAATATCGATCTGGAACTGCCGCGCGATCGACTGATAGTTTTTACGGGTGTCTCCGGTTCGGGTAAGTCTTCCCTGGCTTTCGATACAATTTTTGCCGAGGGACAGCGCCGCTACGTGGAGTCTCTCAGCGCCTACGCGCGCCAGTTTTTGGGACAGTTGGATAAACCGGATGTAGACGCGATCGAAGGCTTGAGTCCGGCTATTTCGATCGACCAAAAGTCAACTTCTCACAACCCGCGATCGACTGTCGGTACTGTTACAGAAATTTACGATTATCTCAGATTGCTCTACGGCAGAGCTGGCGAACCGCACTGTCCGATTTGCGATCGCTGCATTGCGCCGCAGACAATTGATGAAATGTGCGATCGAGTGATGGCACTTCCTGACGGCACCCGCTTTCACCTTCTGGCGCCTGTTGTACGCGGAAAAAAAGGCACTCACCGCAAATTACTGTCGAGTTTAGCTTCCGAAGGATTTACTCGCGTCAAAGTTAACGGAGAAATTTTAGAACTTTCGGAAAATATCGAATTAGATAAAAATCTAACGCACAACATCGAGATAGTTGTCGATCGGCTAATTAAAAAACCGGGTTTAGAAGAACGTTTAGTTGATTCTTTGGGAACTTGCTTGCGCCATTCTGAGGGAATTGCGATAATTGAAGAATTACCGACTGATGAAAATTCCGAACCAAATGGGCCGATGGTATTTTCCGAAAACTTTGCTTGTCCCGAACACGGCGCGGTGATGGAAGAACTTTCGCCCCGGTTATTTTCGTTTAATTCGCCCTACGGTGCGTGTCCAAACTGCCACGGTTTGGGGAGTTTGCGGACTTTTGCGCCGGAGTTGGTAATTCCCGACGACAAAGCACCTCTTTATTGTGCGATCGCCCCTTGGTCAGACAAAGACAATTCTTATTATCTCTCTTTGCTGTGCAGTGTTGCCGATGCTTGCGGGTTTGATATCGACACTCCTTGGTTCCGGTTGACTCCCGAACACCAGCGGGTAATTTTGTACGGAAATGAGTCAAAGAACACCGCAGAAAGTAAGAAGCGAGACTCCGGCACCACCGATTTGAGAAGAGATTTTAAGGGCGTGATTGCGATGTTGCAGCGCCAGTACGACGATACGGGTTCCGATTTGATCAAGCAGAAGTTGGAACAGTATCGGGTCGATCAACCTTGCCAGGTTTGTCGCGGTAAGCGGTTGAAACCAGAGGCGCTAGCGGTGCGGTTAGGAAACTACGGAATTGTCGATTTGACGAGCATTTCGATTCGCGAATGTCGCGAACGAGTGGAAAATTTGGGATTGAGCGATCGGCAATTTCAAATATCCGATTTAGCCCTGAGAGAAATCAAAGCAAGGCTGCAATTTTTGCTAGATGTCGGGTTAGATTACCTGACTTTAGACCGCGCGGCAATGACACTTTCTGGCGGAGAAGCGCAGCGAATTCGCCTTGCAACTCAAATCGGTTCCGGTTTGACAGGAGTCCTCTACGTTTTGGACGAACCAAGCATCGGACTGCACCAAAGAGACAATTTTCGCCTGCTGCAAACTCTAACAAAATTGCGCGATTTAGGCAATACCTTGATTGTGGTAGAACACGATGAAGAAACCATGCGGGCGGCAGACCATATTGTCGATATCGGGCCAGGTGCCGGCGTTCACGGTGGCAAAATCATCTCGCAAGGAAGTTTAGAAAACTTGCTAGCTGCCGAGGAATCTTTGACTGGTGCTTATCTGTCGGGAAAGCGAGTAATTGAAACCCCCAACGAAAGGAGAAAAGGCAACGGCAAAGCTCTGTCAATCAAAAATGCGACCCGCAACAATTTAAAAAATATTGATGTAGAAATTCCCCTGGGAAAACTCGTCTGCGTGACTGGCGTTTCCGGTTCGGGAAAATCAACTTTAATCAATGAATTGCTGTACCCGTCGCTGCAACACTATCTCACCAAAAAAGTTCCTTTACCGCCCGATATGGAAGCCCTCAAAACGAAGGGAGAACGCTCTCTTCAAGATGTGGTTGACAAAGTAATTGTGATCGATCAATCTCCGATCGGCCGCACTCCCCGTTCCAATCCCGCTACTTACACCGGAGTCTTTGATGTGATTCGCGATTTATTTGCTGAAAGCATAGAAGCTAAAGCCAGAGGTTACAAAGCAGGGCAGTTTTCTTTTAACGTCAAAGGAGGCAGGTGCGAAGCTTGCGGCGGTCAAGGTGTGAACGTAATTTCGATGAATTTTCTACCGGATGTTTACGTGCAGTGCGAGGTTTGTAAAGGTGCGCGGTACAACAGAGAAACGCTGCAAGTAAAGTACAAAGGCAAGTCAATTTCTGATGTTTTGAACATGACTGTTGAGGAAGCTTTGGAAATGTTTAAAAATATCCCCAGGGCATCTATGAGACTGCAAACTTTGCTTGATGTTGGTTTGGGTTACATTCAGTTGGGACAGCCTGCACCGACTCTTTCTGGTGGCGAAGCGCAGCGGGTGAAATTGGCAACGGAACTGTCGCGTCGTGCTACTGGGAAGACGCTTTATTTAATTGATGAACCGACGACGGGTTTGTCGTTTTATGACGTTCACCATTTGTTAAATGTGCTGCAAAGATTGGTGGACAAGGGTAATTCAATTTTGGTAATCGAACACAATTTGGATGTGATTCGGTGCTGCGATTGGGCGATCGATTTGGGGCCAGAAGGGGGAGATAAGGGAGGTGAAATTATTGTGGCGGGAACGCCGGAGGATGTGGCGGCTAATGCTCGTTCTTATACTGGGAAGTATTTGAAAGCTGTTTTAGAGCAGCATCCTTTGGGGGAGGCTGTAGCTGTTAGTTAATAGTAGCAGGAATTATGCAATTGGCATACTAAAATTCAATTGTAGGGTACGTCAGGTGAGCTTTTAGAAGGATTATTGAGAGTTTAAATATCTGACGCACCTTACAACTGAAATTCGTACTACTCCAAAGGGGCGAGCGCTTACAGTTATTGGTGCGTAACATTCTGGTATAATATGTACTAATAGTGTCGGATGTAAATCCTTGGGTAAAATCTAAAAATGGCAAAGGATCTCTTCCACAACACAGTCAAAATCGCCCTACAAAAAGATGGTTGGAAGATTACCCACGATCCCTACCAGTTACGCTATGGTGTTGCTGATGTCTACATCGATCTTGCCGCCGAAGAAGCGATCGCCGCTGAAAAAGAAGGACGTAAAATAGCTGTAGAAGTCAAAAGTTTCGCAGGTGGCTCCACCATTTCTGAATTCCACACCGCCCTCGGTCAATTCCTCAACTATCGCATTGCGATCGAAGTGTCTAGCGAACCAGAACGTATACTATATCTGGCAGTGCCCGCAGATACCTACCAAATGTTTCTCAGATTTGAACCCGCAAAAACTGTGATCGAACGTTATGAAATCCGACTAATTATTTACAATCCAACTCGTGAGGCGATCGACCAATGGATAGACTAAACGAATACCGCAAAATTGTTTGTGACTTTCTCGAAGACTTTTCTAAGAATGACGCAAATGCTCAGTTAATCTTTGATATCGCCCGCGATCGATACCTCGTCATGCACAACGAATGGCGCGACGAATATCGCATCTATGGGTGTGCCATGCAGCTCGATATCATCGAAAATAAAATCTGGATTCAACACAACAGTACCGAGATTTATATCGATCGAGAACTGATTCAACGCGGCGTGTCTCCTCAAGACATCATTCTTGGGTTTCGCTCCCCCAGCATCCGAAAAATCCTTGCTGCTAACTCTTGCTAACTATATTAAGTATCTTGAATTGTGGGAGACATTGCCATATTTTGTGCTTGTTGCTGCATAAATTCAATGTCCGATCGCAACCAAGTGCGAGGCCCGCTACACTGATGAGCAATTAACAGTCCCCAAAGTCCCTTCGCCGTTAAAATTGGGACTACTAAGTTAGCGCGTATCTTCAGGCTACGCAGAAACTCTCGGTGACACTGGTGAAGTGGTTCTACTTCAATATCTGTAATTGCTCTGACTCTACCGCCTTCATACAAAGCAGCGTATTCGTCGTTAAAACACTCGTCAGCCCCGGTGGAACCCAAAATTGAGAGTTCGATCGCACTTAACGTCTCGCAGATCACTTGACCATGCCACTTTCTGTAAAAATGATAAAGTACAGCCCGATCGCTCTGCAAGACTTCTCGAATTTCGTATAAGGATTTTTCAATTAACACGTCACGCTTGAGACGATTTGTCAAGCTGTTAGCAATTTTTTGTAGGCGATCGCCAGACATGG
>JAUBOH010000445.1:0-5196 GCA_036700145.1 Microcoleus occultus BM001215366 | reverse complement strand
CCCCAGGGCTGTTTCATTCTCTTGTAGGGGCAATCCCCCCGTGGTTGCCCCAATCCCTGAAACGCCGGCAAAATCGTGGGCCATGAGGGCGGGCACGGGGGCACCGCCCCTACAAAACCCTGGTTTCTTTGAGAATGAAACAGCCCTGGATGCGAGGGGGATCTCTACCTAATTTCGATCGGCCTCGTGTTTAAGGAGCTTGTACCAAGCCACTTCCGACAGCGCTCGGTAATGGTAGTGCCATAGCATGAGAAGTTAGCACTTCCCAAAGTTGAGCACCTCGTTTACCAGTCGATTCGGCATACAGGGCAGCGATCCCAGCTACGTGAGGAGTCGCCATGCTAGTGCCTCTGAAGGAATCATAACGCCCTTTATCCACAGGCACTGATGAGTATACATTCACTCCCGGAGCGGCGATATCGACTTTAGCGCCGGGAAATACGCCAGAGGGAGACGAGAATACAGGCGCTTTGAGGCAGCTATCGACGGCTCCAACAGCCATAATCGACGGGCTATTGGCTGGTTGTCCGACGGGTTTGGGCCCGTGATTGCCTGCGGCTGCGACGATCAGACACCCACGTCGCAGTGCCCGACGGCCAACAGTTTCGTAGGCAATAGAGGGATTTGGATTGGTGTTTCCCAAGGACATCGAGATCACTTGACACCCGTTGACGATCGCCCATTCCATCCCAGCGATAATCCAGCCACTAGCGCCGCTACCGGCATTGCTCAACACTTTACCGACATAAATGGTCGATTCGTGAGCGACCCCGTACCTGCGGCCGTTCAGATCCTTGAACCCGCACGCTGTCCCAATGCAGTGCGTACCGTGACCGAACCCATCTTGTACGTCCTCCCCTGGTACGAAGGACTGCGATACGATCGATCGGCCCGCGAAGTCAGGATGCAATAAATCCATCCCCGTATCCAGCACCGCAACTTTCATGCCATTACCAGTCAACAGAGACTTCATCGCCTTCGTTGCCTTCAAACCCCAAGTAAACTCGGTATCGTCAGCAAAACATTCTTGTTTCTCGATTTCTTCTGTGTCTGTAGCAGCAGTGGCTTTCTCGTACAGGTGATTTACCGCATCGCGATAGCCCTGCAAATAATCTACCGACAACCCTTCCTCGATCGCGTAGAAAGTGGTCTCAGGTTCGATCGCTAGAATCGCAGAATCCTCTCCCGCTGATGTCATGACGCTGCCAAAACCCCCTTCATCTAACGTGACAACGGCTATGCCGAGAGTGGGAAACACCGCTCCCCCGGCTGCTTCAATTTGGCCGAAGTCTAGAGCAGAGTCCGGGAAATCGGCAGCATTTGCCAGTCCTGTAATGCCAGTTTGGTCGTGGAGGAGGTCTAACCCTTCTCTCACCGCATCTTCGCGGAAAGTAATAATGTAACGCCCTGTTGTTTCATCAGCTTGGGCAGTTTCTGGGATGGGAAAACTCGGTTGTTCAGACATAAAATACCTCTTATTGAGTGTTGGATAATGCGTTTAGTTGGAAAAAAGATTTATTGAATTTCCAGGCTGTTTCATGCTCTCAATCTCTGCGGGCAAGGGCAAGCGATCGAACAGACTCAATGCGATTGCTGCGAAATTTTCATTGGCAGACTCATCAAAGATTTGTAAGGAAACAGCCTCTCTTGAATCCAGGCTAAGGGTTGAATACGAAATAGTCAACATAGAGCCGAATCGGGTTTGCCCACTCGATGTTGACCCAAATCTTGACTACACCATTTTGTGGGGAAACGTTATGGAGAGTATATCGAGCCTCACCGATAAACTTTCCAGCAGCGGGACCTCCGGCAGCACCTTCGCCAATCGCAACGAAGACGAGAGAGTTAGGTGTGATTAAGCCCCAATTCAGAGGCAAGATTAGCTGTCCCTTCAGATTCCCCCAGTCATGGCGATAACGGTAGCCATTACCGAAAAATGCCGCGGCAGTTTCTCCTTCTTGAGACATACCCAGTTGACCAACCTCTTCAAGGTTAGCCTCTTGGCTTTCCTGAATTGTGGGAAGCCCTAGCTTGGAAGTCGATGCAGCAAGTTCTGTTGTAGAAGACATAGTTTATTTCCTTGTTGTTGAGTTAATGGAAAGTAGTTTCTAGCCATATGCTGAAGCTAGATAACAGCTTTTGATCTAATCATCATCCAAATTTATTTCGAGAGCAATACGACGATCCGCGTATAAGATTATGAAGATATTGCCACAACTTACGTAACTGTTACGATTCCTATTATACCTCTCCAAAAAAGGCAGTTTTGAACAGGCATCCAGCCTGTTGCACAATAATTTTTGGAGAGGTATAATAGGATTGATTCGTCAAGTTAAATTTAGAATAAAAATTTAACTTGACAACGCCACTGATACCAATTTTTTATGAGGCCCCGTAGAATCTGATCCCCCCTAGCCCCCCTGGTGGGAGGGGGGGACAAGATTCCGATCAAAGTCCCCCGACTATCATGGGGATGCGAGGGGGATCGAGATATGTGCAACGACCCATTAAATTGGTATGAGATTTATGCTGTTAAATTCAGCGTGAAATTGTCGTAACTGTTAATATCAAGCAACCGGAAGCCTACATTAGTTGCTTGGGTGCTGCTTGTCCACTCACACCAGTCAAATGCTTGTGGAGGGACAGGCCTGACGTAAGGCCCGGCCCAATTTGCTCCGTTATCAGCCTCAGCATAGTAACAGTAGTAGCGATTCAGACTACGCAAACTCCCCCCATACACCACTTTGCATTCGCCAGGAGCGAGCCGCCACCAACCTTTCTTTGCCCAATTTCCACCATCTGGACAGTTGGGGCGGTAGTACATAATAGCTACCAAAACACCAGATGTATATTTGTTGCAAATTGTGAGCATATTCCACCTCTTACAATGAGTAGTAATTGCCAATTAATAGGGTTCTAGACCCCTTTCTATGAACGGGTAAATTCAGGTAAAACTTGTTTGTTTTCCACAGCGGACTTAGATGATGCGCGTAGCGTGTGAAGCAATGTTTGATTTTCGATGCCCGGTTGAGCATCAGATTGACCTTCGCTCGCTGCCGAATCTTGTTTCAATGCACTGATATCCACAAAATCGACGGTTGCATCTTCTTGGCTTTTTTGAGGTAAAACTTCTTTGTTTTGCACAGCGGACGTAGATGATGCGCGTAGCGTGTGAAGCAATGTTTCATTTTCGATGCCCGGTTTAGCATCAGATTGACCTTCGCCCGTTGCCGAATCCTGTTTCCGAACACCGAAATCGACAAAATCGACGGTTGCATCTACATTATTGGCTTCCATTTTTACCTCCGTAGTTGATTTTTGTTGGGCACAGGTTACAGACTTCCTATAGGGTTCGATATCATAATCATCCAAATTTATTTGGAGAGCAATACGACGATCCGCGTATAGGATTATGAAGATATTGCAACAAATTCTGCTTGTTTTTGGCATCGCTGTTTCTCACCAGCCTATTGCGTGAGAAATTCGGGCTTACACCCCAGCACCAAGCCTTGCGTTTATGGTGTGGGGTTTGTGCCGAAACAGCTAGTTACACGCAGATAATCGTGCCGTTCTTAGAAACACACTTCCAGCTAGAAAAAGGAGTCGTCCGATAACAAGCCTGTGCCTTATAAGTCAGACAGCTACCTTGCAAACACACTTGAATTGATGCCTTCGCTAACAGGATATTGCCTTCAAGCGTCTGGCACTTATTGAGGCCTATATTGGCGCAGGTTACTTCAATTCCTGCCAGTTTCAGGCAGACTTTAAAGCCAGCGCCAACTTTGTCGTAGCAAATTGCGATCGGCCCAACGATGCTAAAGCAACCGCCCAGGGCTTCATGCATATCTAAAGTGGCTGTCATCTGCGCATCTGCGGTGGATACTTCCGCAACACATTCCGAACTAACCATGGTGGCTATTCCTTCGGCATCTAGGAATTCCAACGGATCGTGGTCTAGTTCTATCAGTTCATGGTTTGCCATAATCTTGTTCCCTTAATTTAGGTTGGAGTTGTTGTAAATCAAACACCTCAGCCAAACAGCAAATACGGTGACGCTGTTTGCTTTGTGTATGCTCTAATTCTGTTCAACCTAAACTCGGGAAACAATACGACGATCCGCGTATAGGATTATGAAGGTATTGCCATAAATTCTGCTTTGAATAACCCCAACTTTTCGATAGCAACCATCACAGCAGCCGTCCGGGTTTGTACGCTTAGTTTCGCGTAAAGATGCTCTAGATGTTTTCGGACTGTTCCTTCACTGCAACCGATCGCTTTAGCAATTCCGGCATTGCTTTTATCTTGGGCAATCCAGAATAAAACCTCCGCCTCGCGTTTGGTGAGTCCTAGCAATTCCAGGGCAGAAATAGAGAAGGATTGCAGTTCTTCTTCCTCCAACAGCAACAGATATTGCTCTTGGATGGGAGTGGAAATCAGGCGGACGACCAACTGTTTTCCTGCTTGCTGAACGTGCAAAGGCAAACAACGAGAGGGAACATTCCCGTTGAATGCGACTCGCGAAATCTGCTCCTGGAACCAATTTTGTACGGATTCTGGCAATGAGTAGGGAATGCAGGGTAAAAAATATTGGTTCAAAAGTTTTTCTGCGCGTTGAGTCATGAATTGCACTTCGCCTGCAATCTCCACAACTATCGCCCCTACCCGATCTAAGATTTGCTTGACTAATGCCTTAATCAAAGAATCTGGCTCCTTGCCTGTGCGATCGCTCTCGACTTCGAGAGTATAATCTTGGTAGCAATTTTGGTAACTTTCGCCCTCAGCTTTTGCTGCTGGGAATTTATCAAAACCTTGAAGTGTTAAATTAACTGCGCGCTGACGCTTTTGTGTCTGTGAATTCATCGGAAATATCTCCATTGGCATATTGGCGTGAACATGGCGAAAGTAGATACGCTGGCCCTGCGGTATCTCGCTCATTTCACTTTGGTTGAGGTCTACAAGTGTAGAAATGCACTCTGAGATTTTTTGATAGTCCCTGATTTAAGTTGCTTTTCTTAAATAATCACTAACAATAACAGTCACTAGCTGTTAGTTACCAGTCACATAATCGAGTGACTTGCAATTTTTTTTGTTTTGTGCTAATGGCAGTCAATCGATTTGAGATTTGAGATTTGAGATTTGAAATTGAAGAAAATGTTTACTTGATAAATTACCTGTCAGTATCAGGCGATGTTTCGT
>JAUBOH010000444.1:0-5207 GCA_036700145.1 Microcoleus occultus BM001215366 | reverse complement strand
ATGGACGCTTTATGAGGACGATGGACACAGTTTTGAACATGAAAAAGGTGTCTGGTCTACGACTAATTACAACGTGTATTTGGAAGGGGAAAAAATTATCGTTGAAATTGCGGCGCGGGAGGGGGAATTTGCGATTTGCGATCGCGAAGTTATTGTGGAAGTTGTGGGGATTGGGCAACAGCGATTTACAGATGATGGTACCGTGCGGCGTTTGATATTTGGATAATTTGGGGATAAGGATGGAATATTGCCTGTAGTACGCAAGAATAACTTTTACTGGTTAAGATTAACTCTTTAGGTTAAGTAGAAATTATGCCCAAGTCAGCTTTTCCCTTGCAGGCTGCGCGTGGAAGCGATGAGATTATATCTTCGTGAACTGTTTGTGTTTTAAGTTTCCATTGACCAGAGGTTTCGGCAAGAATAGTAATTTCTCCTGCACATAATTGTTGCTTAGATAAGCCCGATCTTCCCATTGAAGACCGTTCGCTTGCTGAGTTAACGCACGTTCGAGTAACATCGGTACAGACAAAATTTTTCAATCGCTTAGAAGTATCGTTTTTTAAGCTTAACAGCAGACCAAATAAATCTGGAACTACATGACCATAATTATTGGTGCTACCGACTGATAAAACTGCTATTTCTGCATCAATAGCTTCGAGCAATTGCTTGAAATCGTCCCCATTTTTAGGCCATGCTCCGTGATGAGGAATTTTTACGATGTTAGCGTTAAGTTCATACGGTTTGCAACTATCCACACAATCCTTAAGTCCAGCCCCTTCGATATCTGCAAGTAGCAGTGCTGCAAAATTTCCATAAGTAACGCGCAGCACTACAGATATTTCGTTATCTCTACCTTTAATGCTGGCGAGATGATCTTGAGCATATAAAAGCCCTGGATGTAAAACATGAATTTCTAAGGAATCTTGAAAGTATGGATTTGAGCCGCGAGTAACTTCTATAAAATTTATAATGCTCTTTTGTTCCCAGCGTCGTAGTTGCTCTAAGGCATCTTCAAGACGTTTATTCGCTGCTCTATTGGCAACAAGTTTTTTCTTGGCTTGTTGATAGACCTGATAAGGTAGACAAATACTTCCTACTTTTCCACTTTTTAACCAATTGTCTAAAAAAGTAACTAAATCTTCAAGTGATGGAAAATGATCGCGGTGTTCGTGGGTGATATAAATTCTGCTGATATTAGTTTCTCTTTTATTTTGAAACCATTTAAGAAGAGTAGATATTTTATGCAGATCAATTACAACGGCTGAACCGCCATTAGGATAGATAATCATGCTATCAGCATTGCCAACTGGTAAAAAAACAAATTCACAAGTCATAAAATTTATTTTACTCCTCTATCCCTAATTCTTCTCTTAGCTCATCGTCAGTTAGATAGGGACGAGGAGTATGGCGAAATTGTCTGATAGCCCAAGGACGTTGGGCCAGTTCTTGAAATGTTTCTACATCCTGACTTAGTTCAGCTTTAAAAACTGTACCATCCAGCGCCCACCCAGGCATTTCTGGTAAAATTGGTAGCCATTCTTGTCTATTGTCATCTAGCAGTCCACTCAAATATAAGTGAATTTGACTGTTATCTTCCGATACTTCTAAAACTTGACCACGCACTGTAAATGTAGGCTTTTTTCGTTCGGATTTCCATAGTTCTAATTCTGGAGGTTCTCCAGTGCGTTTAATTTCTATCCACTGAGGATTTCCATAGGATTCTTCTACAATTTCATCTAATTGTCTCCGTAGATCATCTGGTTCAGGAATGTCAAGACGCTGTCGATCTCGCTCAACAATTTGACGAGTCATTTCAATTATTCTGTAGTCAATCTTTAAAGGTAGGGGTAGTTGATACAATAAATCTGTAGTAAGACCTCTTGAACTTCTGCCTTCCAAAGAAAGTTCTCCCGCTATTTTTGATGCCAGAATACCTAACAGCCATAATTTTTTATCTTCGTAGTTTAACACTTCCCATTCCTGCCATCCTTGACAAGGATCGTATTTTTTATCATTCTTACCTGCTTCTTGAATGGGAAAGATACAAAATATATGGTTATTTGGACATAGACCTGTAGTATCAAGGTGGGCTGCTAGAGGATTTGAAGTTCCCCGATTGACATCGCTACCTACTAAAACTTTAGGCAAGTCTAATAACTTCTCATTCTTGATGCAAGACCTATGAAGATATTGTTTACCATATCTTAGCCAACGCTTATCTTTATCTACGTTTTCTGGATCTGCCCAAAGTCTTTTTTTATCATGCCAAGTTAAACGCCAGTAGCGCTTGCATATAACTCCATCTGAACATTTCGCAACTGGTGGATACAATTTACCAAGATTACCCGGCATAACACCATGAAAAACAAAGAAAAGCCTTCCTAGTGCAATGGTTGGAGTTTTTATTAAAATGGGAGGTGCGGTAACTGATTCCCAATTTTTCTTATTGGAATCTAATCGTGATATCCATGTTGTACCAAGAAAACCATTCTCACGAGTGTCAGGAATCCGAATCTGAGAAAAAATTGCTCTTGACGCAATGGGGAATGTTATTTTCGCTTTACCTATACTTCCCAAAATTACACATACATCTTGTTTAGCATCAATGCCAACATTACCTGCTGGTAACTGCCATACTTCAAAAATTCGGCAATTTTCAGTTAACAAATTACGTGCATCTGGGACACCAAGAGTTGTGCTTGTCAAGAAAGATTGGGGTAGGATGAAAGCAAATTGATCGTCTTCTTGCAACCAACTCAAAGCTTTTTCGATGAATTTTGCTGCACGTTGAGTATTCCCATCTTTTGCGAAAGGAGGATTGGCCACAATAACACGGGGCTTGATGCCCATTTTTGCGGTATTTAGGTTGTTGTAATCTTTATGAGTAAAGTGAGAAGGAAAGGGAAATGCTACATTTTCACCCAGCGACTCTCTTGCCAAAGTGTAGCGGAGTTGTGTTACCAAATGTGCATATTGGTCTAAGTCATTACCCGCTACATGACGTTCAAGATAGGATTTTTGATCGTTGATATCTTCAGGGAGATCGGACATCCCAGCAAGACGGGATGTAGCAGCTAAAAGGAGACTACCTGAACCTGCGGCTGGATCGAAAATTACTCGATCCTCTGGTCTTAGCCTTTCCAAAGGAAGCAATTCAAGCATACGTTCAGCGATCGCAACAGGCGTATAATGCCGTTGTAAATCACTCCAATCTTTACCTCCAATATCGCGGGGCAGTTCCTTGATAGCTCGCTCGTATAGCAGTCCTACATCTTTATGATCGACCAGCGCGAAGCTAACTTGACTTCCCAAATTAGCACCTAAACGCTGCAACACTCGATCGCCTAGATGGGGTATCGATTCCTCAAGCGCTTTTTTGAAAAAACCATTTGCACGAGACACCGTGCGATCGAGCAAAGTTCGAGGATCGTCGGTTGGGATTAAATCGGTACCAAAAAAACCTTTATCCTCTAGAATTCTTGCTGCTAAATATGCGATCGCCACACGGATTGCATGACCTGCTATCTCTGTGCGAGATGAGATAATGCTTTGTGGATTTTTTCGTTGATTTGGAACACCAATCTCTTTAAGCGCTCCCTGAATTGCCTCTTGAAATGCTTTATCAAGTTCTGCTCGTTGTCGAAGTATAAAGGAGAAACTATTTTCGGAAATCGATTCTTCCAAATCTGCCAGTGAAAGCTGACCAGTACGAAACTCTGCTAATGCCTTTGGTGTAAATAGGCGGCTTCTGGGTGCAGTAAGCTCTACAGCCAGAGATTCAGGTTCTATTTCCAGTACCTCTAACTTCCCAGATGGCTCGTAATACTGAAGCAGATACATCTCATCCGAGACTAACAGCCCTGCACGAAAAGGCCAATCACGCAGCCACCGCTTCCACTGATTCATCTCCTGTGGCGGAACAGCTTGAACCATAAATGCCAGATTAGTAGCACTAGGGCGGAGTCCATAATCTGTCCAGATAGCATTAACAGTGACAGGCTCTCGATCCTTGTCTGCTACCGGGATACGCACGTTGCGCTGTGGCGACCTTTGCCACACTCGCATTGCGGTTTCAACTACATAATCAAGTCCCGGTGAGCCAGCCATACCAAAGTTACGTGTACTACAAAAGTTGTCTTTATTTTTTAATAATGCTCAATACTACCACATTGTTCTACAAAAAGTCAAATTTGTATAACAATGTCTTAACGAGTCAGACTTAATAGGATTAAGTTATACTTTTTTAAGGTTATGCACCATTCACACCAAACAAACTCTAGCCTCTAGAGGTTAATACTAAAATTTCAGGAAGCGATGGGAAATCAAACAACTATGAACCAGATGTCAGGCTTTACACGACAAGAAACTATAAATCTGGCAGGCTGCACTTCTAGCCGACTGGCTTATTTAGAAAAAGTGGGCTTAGTTATTCCTGAGAGATTTGGAAATAATGGAAGACCGACTGTAGTTTTTAGTTGGGAGCAGCTACTAGAAATTCGAGCCATTAAACATTTAAGAAATGATGTTTCTCTACAAACAGTCAGAAAAATAATCAAATTTCTAGATGAAAGCGGTTACGACAACAGCCTGAGAGATAAGCAGTTAGTTGTAGTTGGGGATGAAGTTTTTTGGATGAAGCAAGACTGGTCTGACTTTGGTGAGCATATACCCACAACTGTCAAAGTTGCTGACAAAAGAAATAGGGCGGTCGGTCAGTATATTCTACTAGTTATACCTCCATTAATTGATATCGTTAATGATATTTGGGAAGTGGCTCAAAAGTCAAAAATAATAGACTTCAAAAGCTTTCAACAACGAGCTAAAGTTTTGCCTGCTTAATATTCAGTCACCATTTTTTTTGATAAATTTTATTTCGCCATTTCTCGGTATTATGCTTTTTGAGGTTAACCTACTTATATTTTCCAATACTGCGCCCTATCAATGGTTGGCAAACAGTTAATAAATACTGTTATAATATACCGTCCGGGGATGAGTAGACCAGACACCTACCCACAAACTATGCAACCGATCCAAATCACCACATTCCAAGCTCTGTGGCGCAGCCTGGGCCTCATAATCAAAGCCGCACCAATAGAACTCCGTAATTTAATATTACTCAACATCATCCGCGGTGCTGCTCCATCTGGCGTGTTATTTTTAGATAAATTAATCATTGATGAAGTATCTCGGTTGCTGTCGCGAACCCA
>JAUBOH010000443.1:0-5228 GCA_036700145.1 Microcoleus occultus BM001215366 | reverse complement strand
CGGGCATAGGGCATAGGGCATAGGGCATAGGGCATAGGGCATAGGGCATAGGGCAGGCCGAATTATGGAACCGCAAAGATTGACGGGGACGAAGGAAATCATCTATGCCCAATTCTTCAATTCCAGTCTTGGACGCACTCCGCTCAAAGAAACCGGGTTTTTTACGAAAATAGTTGGTTGTGACCCTCAGATTCGGCAAAAAACCCGGTTTCTAGGCCCCTACGTGCAAGTCCTAAATTCTTCAACCTCAAATGGTTTAAGCCCTTGCGTCAGCCATAGCTGTTAACCAAAATTTAACTTAAGGGGTGTTACCCATCATCCCAGATGTGTTATATTATGTTATGTAGATGCACCCTGATGGCAGGGAGAGTTACTTAGGTGGCTCTCTCTTTTTTTTGTCTTTTTTTTGTGGGCATCCACGTGTAAATACGGATGCGAGAGCAGGGGAGAGGGGAGAAAAAAGTCAGATCAATTACCAATTACCGATTAGACATCTCCCATAATTATTGTGGAACAGGCAGGATGCCTGTTCAAAATTGGCTTTTTGGGAGAGGTATATTAGCAATTACCGCTTTAAGTCGATTACTATCAACTTCAGTTATCAAATAATTTTGACAGTATGAGCGAACAAGCTAGCGAGCTAATTAAGCAGGGGATTTCGCAGTATCAGGCGCACCAATTTGGGGCGGCGCTTGATTCTTGGCAGCAAGCGCTAGCGCTGTATCGCTCAACGGACGATAAGCGCCGATCGGGTGCGGCACTCGGTAATATGGGCGTAGCTTACGAAGCGCTCTTGAATTACGATCGCGCGATCGACTGTTACCAGCAGCATTTGGTGTTAGCGCGGGAAATTGGCGATCGCCGGGGCGAGGCGAATGCTTTGGGAAATCTCGGCAACGCTTGCTGTGCTCTTGAAGATTTTGTTGCTGCTATCGATTACCAGCAGCAGCGTTTGGCGATCGCGCGCTCGACTGGCGACACTCGCGGGGAAGAGGAAGCTTTGGGCAATTTGGCCCTAGCTTTCGATGCTGATGGAGATTTGCTTAGTGCGATCGAGTGTTATCAGCAGCAGTTGTCGATCGCGCGCGCGCACCAGGACGATCGCACTGAGCGCAGTGCTCTCAAAAGTTTGAAACTCGCTTACAAGTATTTAGCAGACTACGAGAAAGCCGACGAGTACAGACAGCAGCAATTGGCGATCGTCCGAGAACTGTTTTTAACCGATAAAAATAAGAACTTTCTACAACTTGCAGAAACAGTTGGTTTGAATCCCGTCGAAGATTTTGCCGGAGCTGATTTAAGCGGTTTTGACTTGCACTACGCTGATTTTAACGGTGCAGATTTGCGCGAAACCAACCTCCGGGGCGCAGATTTAACCTTGGCGGATCTCAGCGGTGCTTTGCTGAGCGCTGCTATTTTAATTGATGCTAATTTGTGCAATGCAAATTTGCGGGATGCTGAACTCAGCAGCGCCAATCTGAGCGGTGCAGATTTGCGGACAAAGTTACCGAGGGCCAATTTAACCGGTGCAAATTTAACCGATGCCAACTTGAGCAGTGCTTATTTACCGAATGCGATTTTGGTAAATGCAAATTTGACAAATACTGATTTAAAGAATGCTGATTTGAGCGGTGTAGATTTGAGCGGTGCGAATTTAAACGGTGCTGATTTGAGCCGCGCTGATTTGAAAAATGCCACAGTGCAAAATACGAAGTTTGCTGGTTGTTTGGGAATTTCGGCAGCGGTTAAAGTTGAGTTGACTACGCGGGGCGGGATTTTTGAGTAAAATGGGAATGTTGGTAATTGTAGAGGGGAATAAAAGCTATGACTGCTGTAACTGCAAAACGATTCTCGATCGCCGAATATCACCGTTTGGCAGAACTGGGATTTTTTGAGTCCGATAACCGATTTGAATTGATTCGCGGAGAAATTATCATCAAGGCTGCTAAAGGTAGGTTTCACTCGGTTTGTAACTCCCGGCTGTTTGGAAAATTGTATTCCCTGCTAGAAGACAGAGCGATCGTGCGCGGTCAGGAACCGATTATCTTGTCTGATGATAGCGAACCTGAGCCTGATGTTGCGATCGCCCGCAATCGCTCTGATGATTATTTATCTTCTCACCCTCTAGCCGCTGATATTTTGTTGGTAATTGAGGTTTCCGATTCTACGTTGAAATACGACAGGAGAACCAAGTTATCTCTCTATGCTGAATCGGGAATTTCTGATTATTGGATATTTAATTTGGTAGATATTCAACTGGAAATGCACAGCGAACCTTATCAAAAACAAAGAGGTGGTTTCGATTATCGAGTCAAACGAGTAGTTTTGCCGAATGAGGTTGTGGTAATTCCAGGTTTCCCAGATTTGTCTCTCAATTTATCTGCGGTATTTCCAGCCTAGGCTTCTTTCGATGATATAATGCAAAGGTGCGATGGCTACGCCCCGGCTTGCGCCTACGAACTCTTCACCAAAGTAGCCCTATGACTGCTCAAACTCTCGCTCGGCCAGAACAAAGCGTCCAGCTATCGGGGATTAGTTGGCAAACATACGAAACTTTGCTTGCCGAAATCGGCGATAGGCAAATTCGACTGACATACAATCGCGGCAATCTTCAAATTACGATACCATCCGCAGAACACGAACGCTTCAAAGAAGTATTGGGTCGATTTGTGGAAACTTTAGCTGAAGAATTAGATGTGAAAATTGAGCCTCTTGGTTCTACCACATTTAAACGTCCTGAACTTAGCGGTAAAGAACCAGATGAATGTTTTTACATCCAAAATATTAGTGCAGTTAAAGGCAAAAAAAGAATCGACCTGAATCAAGATCCGCCGCCGGATTTAGTAGTAGAAATTGATATTACCAGCCGTTCCGAAAATAGTTTGCAAATTTATGCGGATCTGGGAGTGCCGGAAGTTGGGATTTATAATGGATCGCGGTTCAGAATCAACAGATTGGAAAATGGAGAATACGTTGAGTGCGAGATCAGTTTAGCATTTCCCAGCGTGGCGGTTTTAGAGATTACCCGATTTCTGGAACAAGCAGAAACAATGGACTATTTGGAATTAATTAAAGCATTTCGGACTTGGGTAAAAAGCCAAATTCAGCAAAATTAATGAAGGGCGGATAAAATTAAACAAAGTTTACAATTTTAAACCACGAAAAAACCTGTGTTGTGATAAATTAGAGAGGATAAACTAATTTAAATATCAATTACAGTCTGGCAAAGCCAGCACTTCTACCGATATGCGATCGCTAGAGTCTCACAACAAATACCCAGATTGCTTGTGGATGCAATTAGAAGCCATTCCAGTGCGATCGGTTGCAGCCCAAACTCAGCAGCTAGAAATTCACTTGAGCCTCAATTTTAACGAGCATTGGGAACCCCTGCTCGGCGGTCGCGTCAAATTTGGCCTGCAAGGCGGGACGCTCAAGCTAAATCTGGAAAACTGCGAACTTCCCGTAGCATCGCGGCAGTTAGTCGGTGATTTTAAGCTGTCGCCAATCGAAGAAACGAAGCTTATTCAAAGCAGTCCAGAAGTTTTATTGACGGAAAGTCAGCGGGGAGTTCAGGGCGGCGAGAATGCGGAAAAAATCAAGGAAACTGACTCCACGTTTTGTCACGTTTCCACAGTAGGCGACGATACAAAGCCAGCTTGGATTTTTGCATCAGAACCGGGCAACCCTGTATTTAAAGGTTGGCTGAAAAGTGCTAAAATGGGAGAGTTTGCCGCCCAAGAATTGCGGATAGCAGCGGCTTTTGAAGTTGCGAAAGAAGATATTTACATAACAGATGCGGAGGGTTTGTGGCCGCACGATATCACGCCAAATCAACATTCAGTTTTAGAAAGAATCCTGACTGTATACTTGCAAGCAAACAAACTCCAACCGGCTCTCAGTTGGGCGCTATTATCCTACAATTTGCCTCCGGTTGAACAGCCAGAGGTGGAAATTTTCCAGCAAGCTGAAGCCCAATTGCAGGAAATGGTCGATCGCATTATCTGGGCTGAAACAGACGATTTTGCGGAGTTGGCAGAAATCGCTAATCTCAATCCAGCACTGGATTTCGCGGGTAGCAGCTTGCGCGGGACGACGTTAAGTGAAGTGGATTTTAGCAGCGCAAATCTCGATCGGGTAAATTTCCGGGGTGCAAACTTAAGCGATGCCGATTTCAGCGACGCCAACCTGCAAAATGCCAAATTCGGCGGTGCAGATTTGAGCGGCGCTTTCTTAGGAAATGCAGATTTGAAAGGTGCAGATTTGCACAAAGCAAGTCTGGCTTTAGCAAACCTCAGCGGTGCAGATTTGAGCGGCGCCAATCTGCTGGAAGTGAACTTAACAAATGCGAATCTCAGCGGTGCGAATGTCGAGTCAGCAAAGTTTGGGAATAACTCAGGACTTGCGGAGGATGTGAAGGTGAATTTGCTGCAGCGGGGAGCGATTTTTGAGGATGTTTAGTCGGTAAGCCTGTGCGATGGCTCGGTTCAAAAAAAATCCCGCTCGACCATCATCAAACCTTGTAAAAAAAATCGCTGTTAAAATAGAACCATCATTTCTTGCCAACTCATCTCAACATAAAAGTATATGAAGATAGAAGATTATCCACTTGCCAAGGAATTGATATTCGATGCCGAAGGCAACATTAGTCAAGTCATTTTAGACTATACCGACTATCAGTATTTCCTAGAAGCTATGGAAGATAGAGGACTTCTGTTGGCTATGCACGAAGTAAAAGACGAAAAGCCATTAAATTTAGAGCAAGCACTTGCAGAACTGGAAACAGAATGAAAGTCGAATATCTGCCCAGTTTTTTAAAGGATTTAAAAGCTCTTAAAAGTACGCCTGTTTTTCAGCAAATCAAGGAGTTTGCTTTTGCGGAAATTCCCAATGTTAATGATTTACAGACAATAGTTAACTTAAAAAAATTGAAAGGCGATGATAATGCGTATCGGTTTCGGGTTGGCGACTATCGAATAGGTTTTTATTTTGATGGAGAAACAGTTACTTTTGCAAGAGTTCTTCATCGGAAAGATATTTATCGCTACTTTCCACCGTAAAGCTGTTGTCAAGTGTCCCTACGGGGATCGATCGATCCGAGGTGTACTTTATCAACGTGGAATCTGCTGTATCATGTCCGGTAGCATCGGAATTGATATTACCCAAAATCAGGACACGGCAGTGCCGTGTCCCTACCCCGATTCATTGTAGGGACACGGCACTGCCGTGTC
>JAUBOH010000442.1:0-5254 GCA_036700145.1 Microcoleus occultus BM001215366 | reverse complement strand
CGTGTCCCTACAATTGATTGCGGTAGGGACACGGCACTGCCGTCTCCTCCGTCTTCTCCGTTTATATCATTCCGATGCAAACCGATTTGATATCAGCAGTCATTGGTTAGCAATCGAGCGTCATCAGTCAACAGTCACAAATAACCAATGACTAATGACTAATGACTAATGACGAATGACTACTGACTAATTTGTTCGATCGGCATTTCGATGATAAACTCGGCTCCTTGGCCCGGTGCGGAGACACAGCTAAGCTTGCCGCCGTGTTCTTCGACAACTTTGTACGAAATTGACAGGCCCAAACCAGTGCCTTTATCGGCGGGTTTGGTGGTAAAAAAAGCCTCGAACAACTGCTGGCAAACTTCTTCTGGCATACCGGGGCCGTTGTCAGAAATCCGAATTACAGCATTGGAGTTTTGGACTTCTGTCCTAATTTTAATCTTGCTGCGGCTAGCTTTGGCTTCGGCAACGGATCGCCCTTCGTTGTATTCCTCGATCGCATCGATCGCATTTCCGATCAAATTCATAAACACCTGATTGATTTTGCCCGAATAACACTCAACCAAAGGCAAATTTCCATAGTCCTTAATGACGGCAATTTCTGGATAGTTACCGCGCGCTTTCAGGCGACTTTGCAGGATTAGTAACGTTCCTTCAATCCCTTCGTGCAGGTTAACCTTGCTCATTTGAGAATCATCTTTGCGGGAAAAAGTTCTGAGGGATCGGACAATTTCCCGAATGCGATCGGCTCCAATCTGCATCGAGGACATCGCTTTCGGCAAATCTTCTAGCAGAAACTCTAATTCGATATCCTCAATTTTATCTTGAATTGATGCCGGCGGCTGCGGGCAGTGCTGCTGGTACATATCGATCAAATCCAGCAAATCTTCCGTGTAGTGGCCGACATGGACGAGATTGCCGCAGACGCTGCTAACGGGATTGTTAATTTCGTGAGCGACACCTGCTACCATTTGACCGAGAGTAGACATTTTCTCAGTGTGAATCAATACTGCTTGAGTTTGCTGCAATTCGTGCAAAGTATTTTCGAGCTGAATTTTTTGTTGGGTTAACTCTGTTTGCGATCGCACCAAAGCTGCTTCACTGCGTTTCTGCTCGGAAATATCAGTAATTAACCCTTCCAAAGCGATCAATTCTCCGGTGTCTGAAAACACTCCCAAACCTTGCTCCCAAACCCATTTTACTTCGCCGTTTTTATCAGTAATTCGGTAATTGAGCTGATAGGGGCGATTTTCTTGCAAGGCAACTTGCACGGCATTCCACAACACATCGCGATCGTCCGGGTGAGTCAATTTTGCGATCGAAACTTCCCGAGTCCCGATAAACTCTTCAGGAGAATAGCCGGCTAACTGATAGCAACCTTCGCTGACAAACTCCATACTGCGATCGGGATCGTTGCGAAAACGGTAGGCCATCCCCGGCAAATTGCTCATCAGCGTTGACAAGGCGCGCTGGCTTTCCCGCAGGGCTTCTTCTGCGTGTTTGCGATCGGTAATATCCGTCATCACCGCCAGCATACAGAGTTCGCCCTCCAAATTAATCAATTCCGCTGATAGCAAACACACCACCACCGATCCCGACTTCATCCGAAACTCGCATTCCTGACTCCGAACCACACCTTGTTCCTGCAAACTTTGCCTGAAATCAAGTCTGTCTTGCGGCTTTACCCAAATATTTAATTCCGGTACTGTATGATTGATTACCTCCTCCCTAAAGTAACCCAGTGCCGACAAAAAACTGTCATTAACCTCAAGAAACTTCCCCTCAGCAAAAGTAGTAATAGTCATCGGATCGGGACTGGATCGAAAAGCCTTAGAAAACTTTTCCTCCGACAAACTCAACTTTTTAATAGCAGCTTCCAACTGACTTGTCCGCTCTTTAACCCGGCATTCCAATATTTCGTTAGCCTGCTTCAGAGCATCCTCAGCCTGCACCCGATAAGTGATATCGCGCACCACGGCTTGCAGCCCCATTTTGCCGCCGATATCCATAGAAGTTAGCAGCACTTCCGCCGGAAATTCTGAACCGTCCAAACGGCAGTGCAGCCAGTCAAAACGGCAATTTCCCATTTCTAGAGCCGTATTAATTCGCTCTTGAGACAGACTCGTAGAATCTTGTCCGTTTGGTTGTAGCAGCGGGCTAAATTCCGAAGGATGCTTGCCGCAAAACTCCGATTCAGTGCTGCATCCAAATAACTTTAAAGTAGCCGGATTGCAATCTAAAAAACCTTGTTCGTCTAGCAGCATTACCGCATCTGTCGTCGATTCGTACAAACTGCGAAACTTCTTTTCCGACGCCTGCAAAGAAGCAATCAACTGCATTTTTTCCTCTGCAGCTCGCTTTTGCTTGGTAATGTCCTGCATTACTTGAGAAAAACCCTGCAACTCCCCGCGTTCATCGCCTAAAGGGGTCACGATAATATTCGCCCAAAATCGCGATCCGTCTTTGCGAAACCGCCAGCCTTCACTTTCATATCTACCTGCTGCGATAGCTGTGACTAATTTTTCTTGTGGTTTACCAATTCTAATATCTTCAGAGGTATAAAAGCACTCGGAAGTTTTTCCGACTATTTCGTTGGCTCTATACCCTAAAATCCGTTTTGCTCCAGAATTCCAGCTAGCTACATATCCATTAGTATCTAACATGAATATAGCATAATCTTTAACACCTTCAATTACCATTCGCAGGCGTTCTTCGCTTTCTCGCAGTGCAGCTTCTGCTTTTTTGCGCTGAGTAATATCTTCGACAAAACCTTCGTAATAAAGTAATTTTCCGGCTGTGTCGCGGACGGCTCTGGCACTTTCGGAAATCCAAATTACCGCGCCATCTTGGCGATAAATCTGCGACTCAAAATCCGACACGATGCCGCGTGCTTGCAAAACGGAAACAAACTCGCTGCGGCGATCGGGAGCGACGTAAAGCTGATCGCTAATGTTGGTGAGGCTCCCCATCAATTCTGCTGCGGAATTGTACCCGTAAATGCGAGCCAGAGCGGGGTTAGCGCTGAGGTACCGCCCCTCGGGCGTTGTCTGAAAAATGCCGGAAACAGCATTTTCAAACATACTGTAATATTTTGCTTCCATTTGGTGTAGTGCCTCCTCGATATTCAGGCAGTCGATCGCTTTGTTTTCTAATTTACAGTCGATCGTTTTGTTTTCTAATTTTTGTTGTCCCACTTGTGAATACCCTGCTTTGTTTTTGTTAAAGATTCAATATTTTTGGCTGTTTGTTAGTAGTATGGATGCTCTCGCCCCGCAGCTATAAATCAATCGCTTGCGCCGTGCAATTGTTGCTATGAATTCTCAATTCCCTGCAACACACGGCAGGACACAACGCCGTGTTGTGTCCCTACAGAATATGTGTATTTCACCCGTTCCAGAACTGGTAGAGGCCGATATTCCAATGACACTGCTGTATTTATTGACTTCATCTACGGCGCTGTTAGTTGTTAGTAGAGTTGTGAAAGTTTAACCTGTTATTTTTGGCGCGAACAACAAATAATTTATAAAATCGGATTTGCTAATCTATTTGTTGTTGCCGTCGTTTGAGAAAAAATCGCCTGTTAAAAGCTCCGTGAATATATTACCAATTACATACCCTGAAATTAGTTAGCTGCAAGCCTGTTTCTGCTGTTGGGGGAGCGACTTTTACGGCTCGATCGAGCTTTCGCTACAGCACCAACTGCCACTTTTTGGGCGGTGGGCGATCGGACGATGGCTGGGAGTCCTCGCCCGTGCTACGGCTAATTCCCTGCAACTAATGGGCCGATCGAGCTTTCTGCTTGCCGCCAATGCTGACAGTGGAAATTGATTTTTCTTTGCAGATAGTAGAGCTTACGGTCGATCGCTCTTTACGAGATGGACACCTTATCTAAAATTGTCACAATCCCGGGGAGAATTGTTGTATCAAAAACTTCATATTCGGCTGCTGCGGGCGGGTAAATTGTATCGTGGTGCTGGGCCAATGGGCAGAAATCTGGATTAAGTCTGCTAAAATCCCGATCGACTCTCGGTTTGGCCCGACATCATCAAGCCCACCCCAGCAAAAAATTTATCATCGCTACATGACTGATTCTCCCGTACTTGCAACACCAGATTTATCCGCCGCTTCTCCTCTGTGGCCAGCCCTACTACAACAACTGTTAGACAGACAATCTCTCTCGCGCCCCGAAGCCGCCGACTTAATGCAGGGATGGCTCGCAGAAGCGATTCCCCCAGTGCTTTCCGGCGCGATTTTAGCAGCCCTGCAAGCCAAAGGCATCTCTGCCCAAGAATTAGCAGGAATGGCTCAGGTGTTGCAGTCTCAGTCTCTCGCAGGCGAGTCGGAGAGTGTTTTCGATCCTAAATCTTCAATCTCAAATTTCAAATTAATTGATACTTGTGGCACCGGCGGCGACGGCGCCTCCACGTTTAACATTTCCACTGCTGTAGCTTTTGTCGCCGCCGCCGGCAATGTTCGAGTCGCGAAACACGGAAATCGATCGGCATCGAGCAAAGTCGGTTCTGCTGACGTGTTGGAAGCACTGGGAGTCAACCTCAACGCCGATCCTGCGAAGGTAAAAGCGGCTGTAGACGAAGTAGGAATCACCTTTTTATTTGCGCCTGGGTGGCATCCAGCCCTTAAGGCTGTAGCGTCGCTCCGGCGCACTTTGAAGGTGCGGACTGTTTTTAACCTTTTAGGGCCCCTCGTCAATCCTATGCGCCCTACAGGTCAGGTAATCGGGGTGTTCGATCCTAGTCTGGTATCAACTATCGCGCAAGCTTTGGGCGAGTTGGGAACCGAGTTGGCGGTAGTCGTTCACGGTAGAGAAAAGTTGGATGAAGCGGGTTTAGGTGATGTTACTGATTTGGCGGTTTTGTCGGGCGGGCAAGTTGAACTGACTACTTTAGACCCGCAAAAGGTAGGATTGACACCAAGTGCGATCGGCTCGTTAAAAGGCGGAAATGTTGAGGAAAACGCCGAGATTTTGCGGAACGTTTTGCAAGGCAAAGGTACGCAGGCACAAATGGATGTTGTAGCTTTGAATGCGTCTTTGGCGCTTCAGGTGGGAGGTGCAATTCCTCTGGGAGAACACGCAGCAGGAGTTAGTTTGGCCTATGAGATTTTATCGAGCGGCGAATCTTGGTTGAAGTTGCAGCAGTTGGTTGAGTTTTTGAAATGAAGTCATATCAATTCCGTTAGCATCGGAATGATATAAACGGAGGACACGGCAGTGCCGTGTCCCTACCACGATCAA
>JAUBOH010000441.1:0-5262 GCA_036700145.1 Microcoleus occultus BM001215366 | reverse complement strand
GGGGGACAAGAACTTACTCAAAGTCCCCCTTCTTAAGGGGGATTTAGGGGGATCTCCGAGGAATAAACAGTTTTAACCCAAGCGTATTGCGATTTCACCAACCATCTCTAAACCCCGCCCCCGCCAGGTGTAACGATATTCTCTGAAAAAACCCGGTTTCTAGCCACGCCCTAAATCAAAGAAACCGGGTTTTTCGCACCTTACTCATACCAATACTGTCTCAAACCATTTTTTGGCCAGAGCCCGACTAATTGATTAATTGCTAATAACCAGCCTCCTCCTCGTACTCAGGAGTCTTAGTCTTTTCAGGGATATTTACGCGAGGAGCCTTGTAAGGCTTCGGCGCTTCATCGTCAGCCCAAGCATCGGCTTCCACATCATCCTCATATTCGTACTCTACCACCGGCTCCTTGGGGCGAGAACTCTCAGAGCGAGCGTACTGCTTTTCCTCGTACTCTTCGTCCTCGTAATCGTCCTCCTCGCCGCCCCAATTATCCTCTTCGTACTCATCATAATCGTCGATCACCGGCTCAGGCTGCACAGCGCGCATCTGCTGCTGCTGTCGCACCGGAGGCCGGTTCCACTGCGAATCCTCATCCCAAGCTTCCTCAACCACAGGCTGCGCTACCCTGCTACGCATTTCCGGTGCAGGTATCCGCACGCCCGGGCCCAATTGATTTCCCGTAGCCACGGGTTTTGGATAATAACCTTGCTCGTCCTCGTCGCGTTCCCAAGGTGCTTGTCCCAAACCGACGCGCTCTAGCAAACCTACCGTCAACTGTCGCATCCGTTCCTCGGAACCTTCAAACACAATCAAGCGGTTCGGGCCGCTGCTGACAATTTCCTCAATTCCCAAATCGTAAGTGCTGAGAACTTGGTCGGGGATTTGGGGGATTCCCAGGGAAGCGATGATGATAGAAACTAACTTACCGTCTTCGGGGTCGAACCTAAAGCCGCGCACTCTCCCCAAAGGTTCGCCGGTTTCGGTGATCACTTCGCTGTTGATCAAAATGCTGTAGACTTCAACATCAACATCATCTTCGATCGCGCTTTCATCTTCCACCAACAGCACGTCGCCGATTTCGCTGACATTGTTGAGGAACATAAACCTCGGCACTCCAGCGACCGCGAATATATTATCACGCAGACCGATCGCCACAACCTCCCGCCGATCGATGTCCACCCACAATTGACTGACTACACCCAAGCGTTTACCTCTGTCGCGGGTGATGACCTGAGTGCCGAGAATGTCGGAGCGTTGGCAGATTTGTTCGGATGTCATTCTAACTTTAATCCTGATTTATTTAAGTACATATATCACTCAACACGATCGTCAACAGAGACTCCGGGACTACAACTTCAGTCCTATGACTTGAGTATAAGCTCCCCGCGCTTGAGTAACACCAATTGTACGCTGGGCAGATTGAATCATCGGTCGCCGCAAACTCACAACAATAAACTGGGCTTGTTCAGACTGTCGTTTTATCATTCTAGCTAATCGCTCCACATTTGCCCCATCCAGAAACATATCCACTTCATCAAAAGCGTAGAACGTAGACGGGCGGTAGCGTTGCAGCGCAAAAATAAAACTCAGCGCCGTCAGCGACTTTTCGCCTCCAGACATGGAAGCCAGCCGCTGAACGGGTTTTCCTTTCGGGTGAGCGACCAAATTCAAGCCGCTGCTGAAGGGGTCTTCCTCATCGTCTATCTGGAGATAGCCGTCGCCTTCGGAAAGTTCCGCAAAGATTGTCTGGAAGTTCTCGTTAACCGCATCAAAAGCTTCCTTAAAAGCGCGCCGCCTGAGCGTGGTAAAGTTTTCGATTCTCAACAGCAGTTCAGTGCGTTCTCCTTCCAATGTCGCCAACTTTTGACTCAATTCTTGCAAGCGTTCTTGAGTGCGGTTGTACTCTGACAAGGCTAGCATATTGACTGGTTCTAGAGCTTGAATGCGTTTGGCGATCGCCTTTACTTCTTGCTGCAATTCCGTCAAATTACCCTGCTCCACATTTTCAGGAATCGACGGCACGGGATCGGGCATTTCCGCCCGCTGCGTTTCCAATAGAGTGCGGACTGCGGCCAATTGTTCCCGCTTTTCTTGCTGGGTTTCGTGGAGTTTTTGCAACTGCCACTGCAACTGCTGTTTGGCTAAATGCTGTTCTCGCAAATTCGATTCCGCCCGATCGCGATCGCCCTTCTGCACGCCCAATTTTTCCTCAATTTCCCCCACAGCCGCCTTAGCTTCCGCAATTTGCCGATCGAGTTCTAACTGCTGCGAAACAATGAGGTCGATCGCCTCAGCACCCGCCGTTTGTTGCACTTGCCATTCCTGCAATCTATCGCTGCCCTCCTTAATTTTTTCTGACAACCGCCCGAATTGATTTTCCAAGTCTACAAGGCGCTGCTGGACGTTTCTCAGAGCCAATTCTCGCTCTTGCAGTTGTGCTTCTTGTGCGCGCAAACCCGATTGCATTTGCTGCCATTCGCTGTGACTGTTCGACTCTTCCAACTGCGCCAAAGTTTGCCGATACTGCTGCAATTGAGATGCTTGTGCGGGCAATTGTGCTTCCAGCAACTGCAATCTCGACTGAGAATTAGTTAACTCCTGAGTATTTTTCGCAATTTGCGATCGAACTTGGGTTTGCTGCGCTTGCAAATTCTTAATTTCAGCATCCAACTGTTCCAGCCGCAACTGATTTTCGCGCAAACTCTGCTTCGCTTCCATCAATTCTTGGCTGCGAGTTTTGACTGAAACCGACGCAAGTTCGATCGCAATTTTGCACCTGACCAAAATCCGCTCAATTTCCTCAAGCCGTTCTTGCAAAGATGCGATCGTCCGCGCTTCAACAGCAGCCTCACTAGCATCAACCGTACCAAAATGCAAAGTCGATCTGTTAGTAGAACTTCCCCCAGTCATCGCCCCGCTAGTTTCCAAAATTTCCCCATCCAAAGTGACAATTCGGTACTGTCCCAAATAGCGGCGGGCATCACTAAGGTTGCTAAACACAACCGTACTGCCAAAAACATAGGCAAAAATCTCATTGTACCGGGAATCGCAGTCAATCAAATTCACAGCCGCATCCACAAACCCCGCCGCGCGCCGCAAATTTTCATTCACCGAAAATCTGCCACCTCTAATCTTATTCAAAGGCAAAAAAGTCATCCTTCCCGCCCGTTTTTGTTTCAACAATTCGATCGCAGCAGCCCCCACACTGTCATTTTCCACCACCATATTACCCATGCGGCCGCCCGCCGCAATCTCCAGCGCCAACTGAAAGCGCGGCTCCACCCTGCCCAGTTGAGCCACCAAGCCGCAAACTCCGCCAATTCCGCTTTGCGCGACAATTTTTGCAGTAAACGTGCCTGTCGCTTCTTGCAGTGCTTGAAACTGCACTTCGAGTTTGTCTAATTTGCGCTGTCTTTCCCGCTGTTCTTCCAACAAACGAGTTTGAGTTTCCTGTTGCAGTTGCAATTCTTGTTCAGCTTCCACTACAATCAGATTCAGCGATTCTACTTGCAAAGATGCGATACCTTTGGTTTCCACAAGGCGGGATTGCTGAACTTTTTTCGCTTCTATTTCCTGTTCCAATACTTCCAGCGATTGGTTTTGTTCTTGAATTTGACTTTGCAGGCGATCGACTCTTTCACCAATTGCAGCTTGTTCCGCGCGTTCAGGTTCCAAACTTTGCTGAATAATTTCAATTTGGCGGTGTAGTTCCGTTTGTTGCTGCACCCAAGCTTCGGCTGTAGAGGCGATCGCATTTGCAACTTCCCGACTTTCATCTAAACTTAACTGAGCACCGTCCCGCTGTGACTGCAAAGTTCCTATTTGAGACTTGACATAAGATATTTCAATCTCAATTTGCTCCAAACTTTGCCGGAATTGCCGAGTTTCTTGCTCAGTTTGTGCTACGTTCGCCGCCATTTGTCCAGCGGTTGTTTCCAAATCCTGTTTGCGGTTTTGCAGTTGTCGGCGTTCGGCTTCCTGAGTCGCAATACTCGCTTGCAAAGCCAACAATTCCGACTCGCCCAAAGCTTTAACGCGGGCATTCAGCGCGTCAAGTTCGGCGGTTGCTGCTTGAATTTGAGTGCTAATTGCTTGCAGTTGTGCGGTGAGATCGGTAGAATTGCGATCGCCCGATTCGATTTGTTCCCGCAGTTTCCATTCTTGCTTTTGCAACTGACGGAATTTAAGGACTATTTCCCACTGCGATTTTTCTTGAAATTCCGCCCGCAACTTTTGATACTTTTCCGCTTTTGTGCGATCGTTCGCGAGTCTATCGCGCTGAGAAATCAACTCTTTTTCGACAATGCTGCAGCGTTCTTCGACATCCTTAACTTCATCCAACTTCTGCCTAGCTAGAGAGATTTTGCGATCGAACTGAGCCACTCCTGCCAATTCGTCAATGATTTCTCGGCGTTCCTTAGAATTCATCGAAATAATACTGGTAACGTCTCCTTGTAGCACGACGTTATAACCTTCGGGATAAATTCGCAAACGGTTAAGTTGTTCGTGCAGTTGAGTCAGCGTACAAGGTGCGCCATTAATGTAATAAGTTGAAGTGTAAGTACCTTGGCGAGTTACTCGAAGTTTGCGCGTGACACTCCACTCATCCGATTTTGGATTTTGGATTTTGGCTTTGGGATTGGTAGCGAGTAGTTGTCCGTTATTGTCTTGAGTTGCTGCAATTTCTATCTCTTCGACTTCTGCAACAGATAACTCATCCGATTTTCGATTGACAGCAGATGATTGTCCGTTGTTGTCTTGATTTTCTGCGATTTCAATAGTTTCGACTTCTGCTTCAACAGACAAATCATCCGCTGCATTTTCACTTTCATCCTCATCCTGGGTGAACCATTCATCCCCCACATCTTCCAGCGCAAAAGTCGCAGTGACGCTAGCTTCGATCGTACCGCGTTTATTTTGAGCCGTGTTCACCAAATCCGGCAAACGTTCCGCCCGCATTCCCTTAGAAGTCGAAAGTCCCAGACAAAACAGCAAAGCATCGAGGATGTTGGACTTCCCAGAACCGTTGGGCCCGGAAACCACTGTAAAACCGGGCAGCACAGGAATGGCCGTCGTGCCGCCAAAAGATTTAAAGTTAGTTAGTTCGATCCGTTTAATGTGAACCATATGCTAGGACTAGCTGTGGCTCTAGGGTGTTGTCACAGGGTAGCACAGGCAATAGGGCGATGGACAATGTATCAATTTTCTCAGAAAGATGAGGTACTCATGGGCATAGGGCATAGGGCATAGGGCATAGG
>JAUBOH010000440.1:2828-5292 GCA_036700145.1 Microcoleus occultus BM001215366 | reverse complement strand
CCGTGGCCCTACAATTAATCGGGGTAGGGACACGGCACTGCCGTGTCCTCTATATCATTCCGATGCAACCGGAAACGATAGGACAACTATCAACTGTCAACTGACTTACAGCGGCAAAAGCTTGCCAACCGTGCGATTTTCCGGGCGGAAAGTTGCCTGAGAAACACGTTGAATGTCAGCAGGAGCAACAGCCGCGAGATCGTCCAATTGCTTAAACAAATTTTGCCACGAACCAGTTTTCACTTGATAATCCAGCAGCGAAAATGCCATGCCCATATTAGAATTGAGCGATCGCAATAAACCCGCTCTCGCCTGAGTTTTCACCCGCTCCAATTCCACCTCAGACACCGGCTCTGTTTTCAGGCGATCGATTTCCTGGCTCAAAGCGGAGGCTACTTCATCAACCGTGCGACCAGGAGCAGTTTGAGCGTAAAATAACATCAAATTCGGATACTTTTCCCCCGGATAACCGCTGAAACCTTGAGCAGCCAGCGCTAACTGCTTTTCTACTACTAAAGACTTGTAAAGCCGAGAAGTGCGGCCGCTGCTGAGCAAAGAACCAATTATTTCATAAACCGCATTGTCGGGATGATTCATTGCCGGCCTGTGGTATCCTTCCAAATACCAAGGTTGAGTTTTTAACTTCAGCGTGACTTCTTTTGTTTGCGTTTGCGGCGGCTCCACAATTTGCAATTTTGGAGGCGCTGGTTTCGCTTTGTAGCGACCGAAATAAATTTGAGCGAGTCGCTTCACCTCCGAGGCTTTCACGTCTCCTACTACTCCAACAGTCAAATTGCTGGGGACGTAATAAGTATCGAAAAACTTCTGCACGTCGCTGCGGGTGAGGTTTTTTATGTCTTCAGTGGAGCCAATGACGGGGCGGCGGTAGGGATGGACTGAAAAGGCTTTGTCGGCAAAAACTTCGACCATTTGTCCGATCGCCGAATTCTCAGTTCGCAGCCTGCGTTCTTCTAAAATTACCTGTTTTTCTTTGTAAAATTCCCGAAATACTGGTTCTAGAAATCGCTCGGATTCCATCGACATCCACAGTTCTAATTTGTTAGCTGGGAGGCTGTAAAAATACATTGTGGCGTCGGTAGAAGTGGCGGCATTTAATCCGACTCCGCCTGCTTGTTCGACTATTTTTCCGAATTCATTTTGCTTGACAAATTGCGAAGCTTCGGCTTCAACTTTGTCAAATTCTGCTTTGAATTTGGCGACTTCTTCGGTTTTACCGCTGGCTTTAGCTGCTTGCATTTGCTCGAAGAGTTGGTCTTGTTTTTCTAGCAGCGGCTTTTCGGCTTTGTAGTCGGTAGTGCCGATTTTTGGCGTGCCTTTGAAGGCTAAATGTTCGAGGTAGTGTGCGACTCCGGTTTGGCCGTCGGGTTCGTTTGCGCCTCCTACGTCAGCGTGAATTAAAAATGATGCTACGGGCGATCGCGGTCTTTCGAGTACGATGAATGTCATGCCGTTGTCGAGCTTGAATTCGGTGACTTGCTTGATTACCCGATCGAGCGATGGTTGAACAGACACTGCTTGGGAGCCGCTGGCGGGGTTGGTGCGGGCGAGGGCGATTTCGGGGGAAATTCCCCACCACAGCAGCACAGCGGCGAGCACTGAGGCGATGAATCGAGTTTGGCGATCCTCTTTGAGGGCTTCGCTAACGGGCGATGGGGGTTTTTGGAACTGCGGGGTCATTCGATTTTAGATTTTAGATTTGGGATTTTGGATAGTCAAACAAAAAAATGTTTCTGCTGAATGCCAGAGATTCTTTTCTAAGGATAAAGATTTTTGGAGGCATAAGCGATCTGTTGCGCCGCAGATGTTAGGCTAATACAGCCAATTTCAAAAAGGGTCTGGAGCCCGGCGAGGAGTTTTAAGTTTGGGATTAAAGCCGCGCACAACTTAAAACTTAACATTATTTAGCCCGCCCGTCCCAAATCCGCAGTTCCAAGTCGCCAATTACCGATTGCAAAGCCATGCGAATTTTTAATCAATCTCCTCCCTTAGAAACAGACACCAAGAAGCGGATTTTACAAGCTGCTCAGCGGTTATTTGCCCGCAGCGGATATGATGGCACCACAACTCGCGATTTAGCAGCAGCGGCGGGGGTAGCCGAGGGTACGTTATTTCGGCATTTTGATAATAAAAAAGCGATTTTGGTTGAGGTGGCGACGGAAGGATGGGTGGAAATACTGACAGATTTGCTGACAGAATTAAGCGAAATGGGCAGTTACAAAGCAGTGGCTCAGGTGATGCGCAGGCGGATGCTGAATATCCGCGAGAATAGCGACATGATGCGCGTGTGTTTTTTGGAGGCGCAATTTCACCCAGATTTGCGCGACAAAATTCAGTTAGAAGTCATCGGAAAAATGAGTATTGTGGCTGAGGCTTTTTTTGAAACGGCGATGGAAAAAGGAGTTTATCGGAAGATGAATCCGAAGATTGTCGCTCAGGTATTTTT
>JAUBOH010000440.1:0-2728 GCA_036700145.1 Microcoleus occultus BM001215366 | reverse complement strand
TGGGTTGACGATACTATCCCGGAATTGGCGATCGCAGTTCTGCCAGAATATACAAATCAGGGCGTAGGGACGCAGTTGCTGGCTCGTTTGTTGTCCGAAGCGAAAGCATCTTACCCTGCGGTATCCCTGAGTGTCAGAAGCTCAAATCGGGTCTTGAGTTTGTACAGGCGATCGGGCTTTAAAGTAATTGAGGGAAGCGAGACAATCAACCGCACTGGAGGGACATCATTCACCATGAAAATTGATTTTGATTGAGTTAATTATTACTCTGTGTACTCGTGCATTTGCTGTACCCAATTCTCCCGAATCTCCTGCCATTCATCAGTAACTGCTTCCCAAGTTGTATTGCTTTCAAGTTCCAGCAACAGACTTGATACTTCTTCAAGAGTTGATGCAACCTGACATTCTTTTACCCAACTTTCCCGGCGCTCTTTCCATTGAGTTTGCACCGCTTGCCACTCCAGGTTTGATTCTAATTCAACTAACAATTCTGCTAGCTGTTGTTGGTCAATTGCTTCTGCCACCTCGCTCACCCAACCGTCGCGCCTTTTTTCCCATTCTTCCGTCACTGCGTCCCATTGGATGTTGGCTTCAAACTCTAAGAGTAATTCGTTTAGTTCCACCATGTTAAATGTTGTCTTGTTTGCAGTTTGTGCTAGGATTATACAAGTTTTATTTATTCAGACATTCGCTTCTTTATAATGATTAATGAATTTAGTTTAGAGAAGCTAGATATTCCCTCCGGTTGGACTCGCGGCGAAGGTGACTGGGCTGGAGTAGCGACAGCGATAAAGAGGGGGGAAACGGTAGAAGTAATTCAAGAAGTTGGTTCTACTTTGTGGCAAGAAAGTCTGCCAGCAGGACATTCTTTGTATTGGGAAGGTGAAAATTTATCAACTATTAAAGCTAGAATTTGGATTAGTTTCACCCAGAGGAGGTTTGCGCCGAAATCTGCTTTTCCCAAAGTGCAATGGCATCCGAGAGTGTTGTGGATAGGGATAGGTTGCGAACGGGGAACGGCGCGAGAATTAATCGAAACTGCGATTCAAAATGTCTGTCGCAGTTATCATTTAGCCGAAAGTGCGATCGCCGGTATTGCGACAATAGACACTAAGGTCAATGAAACCGGAATTATCGAGCTTTGTCAAGGGCGAAATTGGCCGTTAAAAACTTTTCCGGCTGAGGTTTTAAGTTCTGTAGAAGTTCCGAATCCTTCAAATATTGCAGCGAAAGAAGTGGGGACGCCAAGTGTAGCAGAAGCGGCGGCACTTTGTGCAGCTAGCGGTGAAAGTTTAATCAAAAATCCCCTCTTAGTCCCTAAACAAATAGTTCGCAATCAAAATCCCCCCCTTTTACAAGGAGGGGTTAAAGTCGGTTCTGCGGTAACAGTAGCGGTTGCAGTTTGTGCGATCGACTATCTGGGATAATATGTTACTGAGCCAAAGTATCGGCATTCACAAATCGACCAATCAACCCAGAAACAAACGACAACACAATCGCACCGAACAAAGCAGGCCAAAAACCGTTAACCGCAAAGCCGATACTGAATGCACCCGCCAACCAAGAAGCCACCGAAAGCGAAACTGCATTCACGACAAACAAAAACAAACCTAAAGTAAGAATACTCAAAGGCAGCGTCAACAATGTAATAATTGGTCTGACAACCGCATTCACCAATCCGATAACCACCGCAGCTAGCATCGCCGCCGGAAAGCTAACTACCACAATACCTGGTACAATCTTAGCGGTAACGATCAGCGAAACTGCTGCTACTATCCAAGTTAAGAAAAAACTTAGCATATTTTTTTTTCATCTCCATCACTATTAATTAAGATTGTAACTGTTTAGTCGATCGACCAAAGTTCGGGATACACTACCAAAAACCCACCTTGCGAGCACATCAGATTTATGAAACTCCGCCAACTAGCTGCATTCCTACTAGCCCTAACTATCTTCATCCTCCCGCGCCCAGCGCTGGCTCAATCTAAATATTACGCTCCTCCGCTGTCCTTTAGCAACGCCGAACTGACAAGACGCGATTTTTCCGGTCAAATGCTGCGGGCGGCTGAGTTCTCTAACGCTAATATGGACTTGACTAATTTTTCTAATGCCGATTTGCGGGGAGCAATTATGAGCGCTTCGGTGATGACTGAGGCGAATTTGCACGGCGCAAATTTAACTAATGCCATGATAGATCAAGTTAAATTTACTAAGGCGGATTTAAGCGATGCAATTTTAGCAGAAACAATTTTGCTGCGTTCTACTTTTGACGGAGTTAATATTACCGGTGCTGATTTTACCGATGCAATTATGGACGGCGCACAAGTTAAAGAATTGTGCACAAAAGCAAGCGGGATTAATTCTCAAACTGGGGTTTCTACTCGCGATTCTTTGGGATGTCGCTGATATTTCTTAGTCTCTTAGAGAGGGACTTTGTTTGTGTAGCTGCGGTTGAAAGAGACTATTGGCGAATTCGCCGAGGGTGTTAACCCTCACCTCGCTTGAGGCTGTATTTCCGTTCACTATTGGTAGTTAAAAGCTATATGGTCAATTAGACATTTAGTCTAGAACCACTATTTTTATGGTGAGGGGTAAAGCCCTTTATTGATTGGCCAACAGTCTCAGGAAATCGCAGATACATTATAGCCTTTCTCAGAAAGATGAGGTACTGTCGGGCATAGGGCATAGGCCGCCGTGGGCATAGGGCATAGGCCGCCGTGGGCATAGG